>NZ_CP160035.1:3810000-4110000 GCF_040703125.1 Flavobacterium ovatum | reverse complement strand
TCGGTATTGAATAAGTGGTTGATGCTTGCTACAATAAATATAAAACTAAGCATTACCCGAAGTAAAACTAACGATAGGTAGCTTACTTCAAGTTTTTTATCTTGAATATTCATAGGGTTTATCTATAATTAATAAATTCCAGTTCGAGAAAACTGGTTAACTTTTTAAAGAAAAATTACGATAGATAAATTTTTAGGTTTTGAAATAGAATGTAGTAAGGAGCGACTGAAGTCGAGTGATTTCTAGTTTTGTAAGGAGGAGTTGATCGATTGATATAATCGACTCCACTAAAATAAAAGTGCGTAATTTTTGCCGTTAGGGTAGGTAAAAATGGAGTAGAAGGTTTTGTTGTATCGAATGTTTTTTCAGCAATAGCAACGGTATGGCAATTAGAATTGCTAAAGGTTGTTTGATTCTTGTTTACGACCTTTGTTTGAGGAACTCCAAGCTCTGCCTGAATAAAATTTCGAACCTTACAAGGTGAAACTAATAGTAAAAGCGCTAACCCAATAAGAGAGGCTAAGTTCGTAATGCTTTTTATGTTCAGTTTTTGTTTCACTTTGCAAGTATACAAACTAATTTTAGAAAGGTTTGTTATTTAAATCTTAATAATAAACGAATTAATGACTTTTGGTTGGTGTAATACTATGATTTTGAGTCTAAAAATGTTCTGCAAAGTGCGGACTTTGCAGAACATGGTTTACTATTAAACTCATTTCAGAATTAGTTTCTTTTTCAAATAATTTTAAAATGGGTGTTATTCAGTAGTTTTAGACACTAATAGTCGCCCCCATTATTTTTAAAAACTCTCTTATAAAGCTAGGATGACCAGGCCAAGCTGGAGAGGTGACAAGATTACCATCTACATAAGCTTCGTCAGCGGGGATCGATTGGAATTCTCCTCCTGCCATTGTTACTTCTGGTCCAACTGCAGGATAGGCAGTTAATTTCCTTCCTTTGACAACATCAGCAGCCGTCAATATCTGAATACCGTGGCAGATTGCGGCGACAGGTTTGTTGGTTAAGAAAAAATATTTCACGATATCGAGTATCTTTTTATTTAGTCTTAAATATTCGGGTGCTCTACCTCCGGCAATTACTAAGCCATCATAATCTTCCACTTTTACTTGATCAAAACTGTAATTCAATACAAAATTATGCCCTGGTTTTTCAGAATACGTTTGGTCACCTTCAAAATCATGAATTGCGGTTTTAATAGTATCTCCCTTTTTTTTATCTGGACATACGGTATGCACTTCATAACCTACCATTTCAAGCATTTGAAAAGGAACCATTGTTTCATAGTCTTCGGTATAATCTCCTGTTAAGAATAGTATTTTTGTCATTATTTATTTCTTTAAATTTAAATTATTTTTCACAAATGGAAGTCCATATCAGTATGTGGAAAACTACTGTATAGTACTCTCAAATATAACGAAAATAGACTTGTGAAAGAAACGTAATGTGCATATTTAACATATATAAAATGTTGCGGCAATGCCCTATAATTAGTTGTTTTTTTGAATTTCCTATTTATCAGAAATCCAGTTGGTTTTGTTGATGGTCTGACGTTGCAATCGACGGATATTAAAAAGACCAAACTATTAAAGTATATATTCTCCAGCGCTTTGATTATGAGTCGTTTATAAATATAGAAGTTCCGCAAAGTCGGGTAACTTTGCGGAACTTTGTATTATAAGGAAACTCTTTGTGGCGCTGATTGAATATGTAAACTTATTTCAGGACGCACCAATTCCGTGTGATAGACTTATAATTAGCGAATCTGACCACGTAACAAACCTCCTGCCATTTGGGTTGAGTGAATATTCACATATAAGGCATCATTATTTATCTTGGTAATGTTAGTTGCACTTAAAGTAAGCGTTTTTGTAATATTGAGTTGTGTACTACTTGTTAAGTCAAGATTAATGAGTACTCCTCCATTAACAGTTGAGCTCCCTTCATGGATATGGCCTCCGACAATAGCGTCAGTGCTAGCCAAATTATTTACTATAGCTTTGTAATACATAGTTGTACCTACCAACCTGAAATGAGCAGTTCCTGTTTCACTTCTTCCTGTTATGGCAGGTAGTTCGTTTGCAGGGGATAAAGCTACATTATAGGCCTTATCTATAGTTTGGTCTATTTGTCCTCTTACCAAACCTAAAGGATTTAGTGAAGAATGAACATTAACATATACGTTACTACCTTTTAAAGTTAAAACTTCAGCAGCTGTTAATGAAACAGTTCCTTTAGCAGTATTTCCTGAAAATTTGATAGTGCTACCATTAACTAAAGTTATCGCTACGGCACCTGCTGTAACTACATCACCTATATGTACATGAGCAGTCGTTAAAGCATCAGTTGCAGAAAGATTATTTATAGTAATGGTAAATTCTAACGAATTGTCATCAAACAAACTCATCAGTATAGTTCCAGTTTCACTTCTGCCCGTTACCATAGGGATTGAGTTTGCATTGTTTAACGCAATATTAAAAGATTGCGTGAGTGTCTTTGCAGGAGGATTATCATCGTCACTACAGCTAATGATTAATAGAGCACAAATACTAAGCATTAAAAAAGAATATTTACGTATCATAATTAAAAATTTAAATGTTGTTGTCTACTCCTTTTTCTAGTCCTTTTTCGACCTATTCAGACTTTTTTTTTGGTTACCTAAAATAAGGTGCTTGGGTATAATTAGTTATAATATTATAAATAAAGAGTAACGTCAAGGCAGTAGGTGCCGTTTGCGCTTTGGAAAGTAATTCTATATGTAGTTGGGGAAAAACGAAGTTACGAAAATAAGTGATTGTGTTTACCGTAAAACTTAAAAAAAGTAATTGAATATCAGTTGTTTATGGTTGTTTAGCGATCTATTCTATGGTGAAAGACAGTTAGGTTATTTTAAAATTGACCATAGTCCAATAAATAAAAACTCCGCAAAAGTCGGGTGATTTTGCGGAGTTTCGTGTAGTTCTGGGAACTGCGGAAGCAATCGGTTATGATTAACTTGTTGGCAAGTTAAATAATGTCATTATTTTTTGTTTTTTTTCGTTAGAATCCTTCCTCTAGGCTCATCACCTTCATGCAGCACAATATCCGAATGTAGGAACTGTGCGGCTTCCGCTGAATGTTTTACTTTGATAGCAGAACGTTCTAGCATTTCGGATTCAAAATTAGTTAATACACTTTTCCTAAGTCCGGCTTCTCTCCAATGGGATAAGGGTCTGCATTCTCTTTTGATCATTCGAGCCAGAGCCAAAGCATCGAGCAGTGCTTGATTGGCTCCTTGTCCTTTGAACGGACTCATAGGGTGAGCCGCATCCCCAATTAGCGTGACAAGTCCTATTTTTTCTAACAAATCGGAATCCAGTAATTCTCGGTCATAGACGGGGTATCCAGAAACCTGAGCTTCTAGTGTCGCTGCTAAAATTTGTGGAATAGGATCGTGCCACTGCGTTCTACGACAGGCTTCTTCTTTGAGTGCTTGTGCTCCTTTCGAACTTAATACTTTTGCCTGTTCTTCGGGCATTGGAAAACTCAGTTGCCACATTACCGAGTCTGAAGCATAAGGCATGATGTAAATGCGTTCTTTACCATTGGCCGTTTGAAATACTGTCGCTGAATCTAGCAATGGGCTCTCAATACCTTTGAGAGCTGCCAAAGGACAAATTCCTAATATCACAATACAATCTAGGTAACGCAAAGGGCTACGGTCATCACCAATCAGTAACTTCCGAACCGAACTCCGAATACCATCTGCTCCAACGATAAGATCTGCCTTGGTGGTCTTTATTTGTCCATTTACTTCAAAGCTGAGGTCCATTTTTTCATCGTCAGACTGCTTAAAGTTGATTAACTGATGTCCCCACTGTAAAGTATCGTGTCCGCCGAGTTGTTCCAGTAGTGCTAACCGCAACGACTGCCGCGCGATATGGATATTGGTACGCTTGGGAGATTTTTTTTCCTCGCCTTGCATCCACTTTCTCATTCCCCATTCCCCAATTACTTTTCCATCTGTAGTATGAACCAAATGTCGGGTAGAAACGACTCCTTTTTCTAAATTGAAAATACCTAATCCCTCGATCGCTTTACTCGCTTGTTGCAAAGTGAGTCCATAGCCTTGTGAACGAGCCTCGAAGCCGCTATCGCGTTCATAAAGAGTAAACGGAATTCCGCGGTGCAAACAAGCCACAGCCAAAGCAACTCCACCAATACCGCCGCCTATTATAGCAACGTTGGGGTAGTTTTCTGTATCTGTAATAGGAGGGTTTACGGCAGGAATCAAGCCCGATCCAGAACAATTCGAGCAAGAATCTAGGTGCGCCGTAGGACGAATAGGAGCTTCTCCTTCGCCATTCGATTTTTCAAATTGTTCCAGTGCTTTTTGGTAATCGAGTCGTACTTTTTTGTTGATTCTTCTACTTTTTTTTCCTCGTCCTTGACAGTCAGGACAAAAAGTCCAACTATTGTGCTTGATTTCAGCTTTTTTCACTTCTTCTTTTAATCGAATTTAATTCTTCAAATATAAAACAATAATTAGGAAAGGCAGTGAGAATCCTTGTAAGTTGGGTAGAGCCAAAAAATAAATGTAGTTGTAGCTCTATTTTAAATAACAAATTTCCATTTTGGTATACTTATTTAGAAAAGCGGCGCAGCGGCTCTAGAAAGTTCAGCTCACCTTTGCAGAATGAAATGAGCAGCAACAGGATTTGGTCGTGAAAACCAATGAAAATAAGCGACTCGAGCTTTTGCGAACAGCCGAAGCAATTCCATATTCCTATAAAAAATAAATAGTATCTACGTATGATAGATATATCAAAATTAAGCATTTTTACCCTGCTTTTCGTGAGCAGTTTAACCCTTTGCTATTTTATGTATCAAGGGGTCGGGTTGAAAAACTTAATTTAAGATTTTAAAATCAAAGGCTAATTTTTTAGTTTGAATTAAGGTACGCCAATTTATAAAAAACAAACAAAATAGCATCACAAACCCCAAAACAAAACTAGCAATAGACTGCCACGAAAACATATTATCAATGATACTTTGTTGGTTTTCGGATGCAAATTTCCCTAAATGTAAGGCGATAGAGTCACTAGTAAATTTCCCTATTAAAAAAGGAGCAATGATATAAATGGGTTTTATCTTTGAAATTCCCCCACCTAAGAAAAGTGGTGTGGTAGGAAGAGGCAACAAAGAATAAGCAAGTACCACTAAAATACCTTTCCATTTATTTTGGTTCATTTTATCTCCAAGAAACTTTATGTCTTCATTTTTGGATGGTTTTAAATACTTGTTAGCCAGTAGTGGAGCATATAATAGAAGAATAGACCGACCCAAAACAGAGCCCGCAACTCCAATAATAATCACTGCCCAAACATTTAAATCAAAAAGGATTTGAAGAAATACCATTATTGTAAACGCTGGTGCAAACGGAAAAGGGACTATGTCAAATAATAAAGCACCAAAAAAAACTAATAGATATTGCCACCACATGTGTTTGGAGTTTTGTTTTTCTGGACAAGTTAAGGAAGCAAGTAGTGCTCCTTTTTCATACCTGACCAATGAACGTCAAAACTACAATTAAATTTGTTGTGATACTGAAATAGTTTTTGGATGTAACTAGTCATAGTGGTTGTGCTTTGTTTTGGTCGAGGTATGAAATCCAATATAGTATAAATAGGTACACTTATTTTAGGACGAGACAGGATGCAATTCTGCTAACTAATTGGTTACAAATCCGAGCGGTCGGGTGTGACCACTTTTTGACTTTGTACCCGTTCCTATTTGCTTTAACATGTATACTATTTAGATTTAAATCATGGCCGTAAAGGGGAGTTTAATTGTCAAGTTTTTTAAACTGGAACGGGATATTGGATTGTGTACGAAGTCGGGAGAGTACGCACAGCTTCAGGACTTTTAATACGATTTGTGAAGGCTTCGAAAAGCGGAGAAGTTACAAAGAATTTTAACAAACTTAGTCATCCTATGTTTGTATAAGTGTTAAATTAGACAACTAACCAAGAAAAGTAAAATGGATTTGGTATTTTGTTTTGGTCGTTAATCATTTTAATTTTCTAGATTCGAATTTGTTTAGTATTTTTCTCTTGGGGCGTGAAAAATTATTTAGGCTAATTAAGCCTCTAGAGAAAGGACTAATTTAGAAAAAAATAATGAATTGCTAATTTATTTAATGCTTGTAATTTTATTTGACTAGGATTTTTATATACGAAAAAACCTTAATTGTTTTGATTTCTCATTAAAGCTATATTGGTGATAGGTTATTTTTATATTTAAATTCGATTTCCATTCCTATCCCCCATACTTCAAAACAATCCCCATTTGTCCCGCATGATAAGCGGTATGCGACACAATCCTACCAAAAGCTTCGGCTTTGGTTTTGGTTCCAAATTCGTTGGTGTTGATGATGGTTTCCCAGTCTTCGTTAGTTTGTTGTTGAATGATGGCTTGTAGGGTTTCGAAAGAATGGGTTACATAGTCTTTGAGTTCTTGTAGGTTGGTCCATTCGCCGCTGTCTTGTTTTGCGATTACGGTTTTGGCAACTACTTTGACATCGCTGGCTCCAAATACGTTTTTAGCAAATAAGAGTTCGATATCGCCAATATGACGAACTATGAATCCGACACAGTTGGGTGATGGGGCTAGTTTTTTGGCAAGGTCGGCTTCGGTAAGGGTATTGAGTTGTTTGGTGAATCGGGTTCTTGATTCTATCCAGAGTTCGAGTAAAGTGGCTGTTTTGTTTTTCATTTTAATTGTTTTTAGGGTGTATTAAATCTACGAAAAAGTAAGAGATTGTTGGGTTTTTGTTTGCGGTTTTTGGTGGCTATAATTTGAAAAGGCGCATAAAAGTTTGGCACGCATATTTAGCAGATTTTGGCATATTTTTCTTTTTTATCTGCGGGAACCTGCGAAATATGCGTGCAAATAATAAGTAAAATTTATTGATGAACGTAGTCTTGCGTGAGGGATTGAGGCAAGCTACCGAAGTAGCGGCGAAAGCCCGACCGCATTACTGAAAACGGGCTCCTCACCGCAAAGTAAGGAGCCCGTTTTTGAGTAATGGGGTCACGCCCAAATAATAATTTTTTAGGCGCTAACTGTGTAATATTTTTTCTGGAACCAGAAGGCCAAGTTTACCAATGCGATTAGGGCGGGAACTTCGACCAAGGGACCGATGACACCGGCGAATGCTTGGCCACTGTTGATGCCGAAGACTCCAATGGCTACTGCGATGGCGAGTTCAAAATTGTTTCCGGTGGCGGTGAAGGCAATGGCGGTGGCTTTGGAATAATCGGCTCCGAAGTATTTTCCTAAATAGAAGCTGCTCACGAACATCAAGGTGAAATAAATCACTAGCGGAATGGCTATGCGCACGACATCCATTGGGATTTGTACAATCAATTCGCCTTTGAGGCTGAACATGATGACGATGGTAAACAGCAAAGCGATGAGGGTGATTGGGGAGATGAACGGGATGTATTTGGTTTGAAACCATTCTTCGCCTTTGAGGGCAATCAATCCATAACGACTGATGATACCGAGTGCAAACGGAAGACCGAGGTAGATCCCGACGCTTTCGGCGATTTGTGCGATGCTGATGTTGACTTCAAAACCAGTGTAACCAAAATAAGGTGGCAAAACGGTGATAAAAATATAGGCATAAACACTGTACAATAGCACCTGAAATATGGAGTTGAGGGCGATTAATCCAGCAGCATATTCGCGGTTTCCTTCGGCGAGGTCATTCCACACCACGACCATAGCGATGCAGCGGGCAAGACCAATGAGGATGACACCAATCATGTATTCGGGATAGCCGTTGAGAAAAAGTAAGGCGAGGGCAAACATCAAAATGGGTCCAACGACCCAGTTGAGCAGTAAGGATGCGCCTAGGATTTTGGTGTTTTTGAAAACGGCTCCCATTTGTGAGTAGTTCACTTTGGCAAGTGGCGGATACATCATTAATATGAGTCCGATCGCCAATGGAATATTAGTCGTTCCTGAGGAAAACGAGTTGATAAACCCACTGCTGGACGGAATGAAGTATCCAATAGCCACTCCGATTGCCATGGCAAGGAAGATCCATAAGGTAAGGTAGCTGTCTAGGAAACTTAGTTTTTTTCGGTTGGCGGCTGGTGCGCAGTTGTTTGATGACATTTTTCTGAATTCGTTTATTTTTTCTGATCGTTTATTATAATCGTCAGTTCGAGTGCTTCTGCTTTCAAATGCGATAGCCTTTGGAAGTAAAAGTGTATCGAGAACTTTTGCGGTAAACCAGACGGGTTCTCGATACATTTTTTTTCTCCGCTCCGCTGCGTAAAAAACACTCGAACTGACGTGACGGGCTAACACTAAATCTATGAAAATTTGTGAAATCTCTGTTCAATGTAGTTCGTGCTAATTCGTGAAATTCGTGTCTAATTTTAATTAATCTGTGAAAAAACATAAAATAGTTCGGTAGCGATTTGAACGCTTCTTTCTTGGTATTTTTCTGCTTGTTGTGGTGTGTGGTCAAAAGCTTTTGGGTCTTCAAACGTAATCGGAATCCGTTTTTCGGCTCCTGCGATGAACGGACAACCTTGGTCGGCACTAGAGCAGGTCAAAATGGCTGCAAAACCAGATTGCGGATTGAAAGCATCATCAAAAGTTTTTGAAAAGCAAATGATTGGATGGTTGTTTTGATTGTATTTGATAGCGTAAACAGGGTTTGTGCCTTCGGATAGCATTTGGATTTGGAAACCAGCATTTTCCAATGTTTTTGCCGCCATCGGGAATAGGGCTGTTGCTTCGGTTCCGCCAGAATAACAAACTACTTGTGGAATGTTGTAATGTGCTGCGGCAGCTTGCGCCCAAACTTGTGATAGGTGACTACGACGGGAGTTGTGCGTGCAAATGAAATTAAGAGCGATTTCTTTTTTGTCTGCGTACTTGGTTTGAATAAAATCAACAAGCGGTTGTAGAGTTGCTTTTCGCTCTTCAGAAATGGAAGTAAAGTCTAGTGTAGCGACTAGATTTTGGATGGATTGGAATAACATATAAGTTTCGGTTTTTATGTGATTTTTTATCGATTTGTCATACTGAGTTTGTCGAAGTACTTTGTTCTAGCGAGGTCTTCGACTCCCGTCCCGAAGCGTCGGGATCGGGACAGACTGACAGGTGGCTACTGAATATTATTTTGAAAACGTTTGTCACACTGAGCTTGTCGAAGTATTTTTTTAAAACGAGGTCTTCGACAGGCTCAGACGGACAGTTTGTATTAACAGCAGTTTCCTTCAGGAGAACAACATGGTTCGTTGCTTGCATCTGCGATTTTTACTTTTTGTTTTGCTGGTGGAATTCCGCACGCGTCTTCAGCTAGACAAGCGGTTTGTTTGTTAAGTAATGTAAAAGCAGTTCCGTTGAAACCCAAGTCATATTTCCCAATAGTTTCTGATTGGTATTCGACTTCGATTTCGTAATCTTCGATACCCAATACTTTTTCAGACAAAGCGATGATGCTTGCTAATTTGGCTGGTTTTAGACGGTGTTCAAAATCGTTGGCGTTCCATAATTGGAAGTTTACAACCGTTTCTTTGCGTACGGTTCCGCCGCAATCGATGAAGTTTTTGGTGATTAGACCTACTTCGGTTACGTGAAAGTGTTCTGGAACGAAAGTTCCGTTTGGTAAAACAAAGGCTACTGTTTCTACAGTGTTTAAGATCGGTTTAATTTCTGATAGTTTCATATTGTATGTGTTTTAAAATTTGTATTGTGTTAGATAGTATGCTGATGAAACGGATTCGCTATCGCGAAGCCACGGATTAAGGGCGGATTTTATTTTTTTTATTTGCTTAAATCTTTATTAATCTGCGTGCCTTATTATTTTTGTTAGCAAGCAAAGTTTGTGAGAATTGAATCTGTGCTAATCTGTGCAATCTGTGTTTGATTTCTAGCAGCAAGAACTGTTTTTATTGGTTAAATATGTGTCTATGATCTCAAAGAAGCCTTTTATTTTCGAAAAGCCTACATCGTCAAGACAATAACAAATTGTATTCCCTTCCAAACTTCCTTTGATTAATCCTGCGTTTTTCAATTCTTTCAAATGTTGGGAAACGGTAGGCTGGGAGAGCGGCAACTCGTTTACGATGTCTCCGCAAATACAACTGTTCACTTTGATAAGGTGTTGGATAATGGCAATGCGAGCCGGATGTCCAATGGCTTTGGTCAACGTTGCTAGTTCGTTTTGTTCTGTTGTGAAGTGTTCGGTTTTTGTTGTCCCCATCGCTATATATTTATATTGCAATATTACGATATATATTGATGTAAAAAAAATATAGTGATTATTTTTTTGAAATTGTACTTTGCAACTGTGTTATTATACGTCTAAATTTTCTTTAGGAATAACATGAAATCCTATTGATTTTACTTTAGTTTCAATTTCATTGATGTTGATGATTTTGGTGGAATAAACGGTGATTTCTCTGGGGAAAACATGATTGTTTATAGCGACTTCTTTGACTCCGTTAATTTCTAAGATACTTTTTTCAATAGATTTTAAATCGGAATCTTCTTTTGCATTAGTCCCGAAAACCCGTCCGTGATTTCCAGGGATGATGTTATTTGTAATTAGACTCATGATAATTTTTTTTTAAGGTGATACAAATTTCGATTTAGATCTTTGGCTGTCTTTGTTTTTTAAAATTAAGCAATTATAAGCAAATACTCAACTTATAGGAGTAATAGTTATGATGGAGAAATATGGGTAAAAAAAAACATCCTTTATCTTCAACACAGATAAAGGATGTTTTTTGAATTTAAAATTCAATATTTTATTTAGATATGAAAAGGATCTTTGCTTATCGCATGAAATCCAACTGATTTTACTTTTGTTTCAATTAGATGTACGGGTATTAATTTGCTTGAAAACACTTTTATTTCTCTGGGAAATAGTGAAAGATTAATCATAACCTCTTTGATTCCGTCAATGGTTAAGATCATGTTTTGAATGTTTTTTAAGTCATTTTCCTCTTTGGCATCAGTGCCAAATAATGTTCCGCGAGTACCAGGGATCACATTGTTAGATAGTAAACACATAGGGCTATATTTTTTTATTGATTAAATAAAGTAATTGTAAGGTTAAAATTAAGCAATTAGTTTATCGGTTGGTGAAAATTTTAGTTATACTATTCTAAATGAAGTCTTACTTTTATGTTAAAATAAAGACTCCAACAATCAATTGTAGAGCATTTTGTGATTATGTAATTGTAAATAGTACAGTTCTATTTCTGAATGTTTAGCCCCTTGTCTAAAAAAAAAAGACCTGCTCGATAATTTCGAACAGGTCTTTTAAAAAATTTGAAATAAATTACACTATTAGTTGTCGTTCATTCTATAATCAGGATAAGCGCTCATTCCATGTTCGTGCTCATCAAGTCCTTCAATTTCTTCTTCTTTAGTAACTCTTAGTCCAATTGTTTTCTTAATTATAATAAGGATGATGAATGATGAAATGACGCAGAAAGCACCAATTGCAGCAACACCCGTTAGTTGAATTAAAAATTGATCTACACTTGCCATTGCACCAAAGATACCTACAGCAAGAGTTCCCCAGATACCACATACTAAGTGAACTGCAACCGCTCCAACGGGATCATCTAATCTTAGTTTGTCAACTAAGGCTACAGCTCCAACAACTAACATACCAGCGATAAGACCGATTAAGATAGCGTCTGTTGGTCCCATTTGGTCAGCTCCAGCAGTAATACCTACTAATCCAGCTAATACACCATTAAGGAACATAGATAAATCTAAGTTTTTGTATAAAAATTGTGTGAACATCATAGCGGCAACTCCACCTGCAGCGGCAGCTAAACAGGTTGTTACTAATGTCAATGAAGTCAATGCTGGATCAGCAGAAAGTACAGAACCTCCGTTAAATCCAAACCATCCTAACCATAATATTAATACACCACCAGTAGCTAATGGTAAGTTGTGACCAGGAATAACCTTTGGTTTTCCGTTTTCGTCAAATTTACCAATACGTGCTCCTAATAAATAGATAGCAACTAAGGCTGCCCATCCACCTACAGAGTGAACTAAAGTAGAACCTGCGAAGTCATAGAATCCCATTTCGTCAAGGAATCCACCACCCCATTTCCAAGAACCTGCAATAGGATAAACAATTCCTACGTATATGATAGCAAAGATCATGAATGAATTGATTTTTATTCTCTCAGCAACAGCTCCAGAAACGATAGTTGCAGCAGTAGCAGCAAACATTCCTTGGAATAAGAAATCTGTCCAATAGGTGTAACCTTGATTGTATGCTAAGTCTAAAGCGCCATCTTTCATTGGGGCATCTAAACCAAAACCTGCAAATCCTAAGAAACCATTAAAGTCTCCTGGGTACATCAAGTTGAATCCTACTAAGCAATATAGAAGTAGTCCAATACAAATGATGAATAAGTTTTTAAATAAGATGTTTATCGTATTTTTTTGTCTCGTCAATCCAATTTCTAAAAATGAAAATCCTAAGTGCATGAAGAATACTAATGCTGTACATAGCATCATCCATACGTTGTTTGTTGTTAATAATCCTGTATCCATGTGTAATGTTTTTTATTATTTTAATGTTTCTCCACCTTTTGCTCCTGTACGGATCCTGTATGCTTCTTGTACCTCAGATACAAATATTTTACCGTCACCAACATGACCTGTTGATGCTGCCTCTAGAATGGCCTTGATTGTTACTTCTTCGAAATCATCGTTTACAACTATTGAAAGTTGTCGTCTTTGTATGTCTGACGTACTATAAGTAACTCCACGATATACGTGACCTTGTTTTTCATTTCCTAATCCTGTTACATCCCAATAAGTAAAGAAACTTACGCCTACTTCATGTAATGCTTTTTTTACATCAGAAAATTTTGATTTTCTAATCGTTGCTTCAATTTTTTTCATGTTTAATTTGTTTTTGAAATAAAGGTTAATGCTTCTTTTTTTTATAATAAAGACTTGGCGTGTTATGTTGCTTTATTGCTAAAATTTCATTTGATTTCAGCGAATTTATTAACTTTTTCCAAATCGAAATAAGAATTGACTAACTTTTTGTTACTATTTGAGACGAATTGTTGATACTTGAAAATTCACGTCAAATAATAATTAAATAATAGTTTTTTTTAATATTTATTATGATTTTAATAATGGGTATATTTGAGCAAACCCTATTTATTTTATGGTTAGATTGTATTTTTTGGTTGTTTTTTATTTATGTAACGGTGTTTTTTGTTTAATGTTTAGCTTGTGCCCCTAATTTTTATGGGGGTATTGTTTTGTAGTAAGTGTTTTTAGTTTTTTGAGCTTTATGGGTGTTTTGTAAATGAAATGGTTTTTATAAATGGTTATGTAATGCTAACGGTTAATGCCTAATTCGCCCGTTTTGAAGAAGTTGATAGATCCTAAATGGAGGTTTATTGGGTAGAGGATGCCACTTTTTTGTATTTCTTGTCAGGAACTCTGAGAATCATCGTCACATATAATAACAATTTGGATTGTCTTAGGGATATTAAAACCCAAAATTAAATTAAAACGTATGTCTATATTGTATTCAAGATTGTATTTTTGAAATAACAAACTATTAATTATACTATAAAGATGGACAAAACCTATTATGACCCAGCCGACTTGAAAAAATTCGGAAAAATATCCGATTGGAATGCCGAATTAGGAGATAAGTTTTTTGATTACTATGGTAAAGTATTCGAAGAAGGAAGTTTGTCTGCTCGTGAGAAATCATTGATTGCTTTAGCAGTTTCGCATACCGTACAATGTCCGTATTGCATAGATGCCTATACAGGAGATGGTTTGAAACGTGGAATTACCAAAGAAGAAATGATGGAAGCGGTTCATGTAGCAGCAGCCATTCGTGGTGGTGCTACCTTGGTTCATAGCGTTCAAATGATGAATAAGTACGATAAACTTTCGATGTAAAAAAAATAAAAAAAGAAATGCTCAAATCACTTCATGCAAAACATAGCGATCTATCCAAAACCGAAAAACAACTGGAAATACTTTCCAATGGAATTTTCAAAGATGGAAGTTTGCCTACGTTTGCAGATAAAATAAAAGCTGTTAACGCTTTTCCGTTACAGCCCAAAAAAATAGAAATCCTCCAACTTAATGTGGGGTATATGTGCAACCAAGTATGCGCACATTGCCATGTAGATGCTGGTCCCGACCGTAAAGAAATTATGACAGTCGAAACCATGCAGCAATGTTTGGATGTGATCAAAAATACTGGAGTACATACTTTAGACTTAACGGGTGGAGCACCAGAGATGAATCCTAACTTTCGTTGGTTTGTAGAACAGGCTTCATTATTAGGAGTGCAAGATTTTATTGTTCGTTCCAATTTGACCATTATTTTGGCCAATAAAAAGTACCACGATTTACCTGAGTTTTTTGCTAAGCATAATGTACATGTGATTTCGTCCCTACCTTTTTATAAAAAAGAAAAAACAGACAAACAACGAGGTGATGGTGTTTTTGACCAATCCATCAAAGCGTTACAAATGTTGAATAAAGTGGGCTACGGAAAAGCAGGGTCGAATTTAAAACTCGATTTGGTTTACAATCCATCCGGCGCTTTTTTACCAACCGACCAAAAAGCTTTGGAACACGATTTCAAAAAAGCCTTAAAAGAAGATTTTGATATCGTGTTCCATTCCCTTTTTGCGATTACTAATTTGCCTATTTCCCGTTTTTTAGATTATTTGATAGCCTCCGATAATTACGATGATTATATGTATGCTTTGGTCGAAGCCTTTAATCCTTCGGCGGTCGCCAATGTGATGTGTACCAATACCATCTCGGTTAGTTGGGATGGTTGGCTGTACGATTGTGATTTCAACCAAATGTTAGGTTTGAAAGTCGCTACCAAAGAGAGACACATTTCGCAATACAACGAGGAGAATTTGTCGAAACGTAATATAATCATTTCGCAACATTGTTATGGCTGCACTGCAGGAGCGGGCAGTAGTTGTCAAGGGGCAGTGGTTTAGTTTTTTAAAAGTTAAAAGTTAAAAGTCAAGAATCAAAGGTCAAAGGTCAAAAGTCAATTTCAAAAATAAAAATATAATCTTGAATAAAAAGCTTAGCGAGCTTTGCGTATAACCTTTGCGAGCTTTGCGGTTAAATCAAAAGTCAATCATATATGGATATCAAAATAATAAACGAAACGGTTGCTTTCTTGCGAGCCAAAGGATTCATAAACGCAGAAATCGGAATCGTACTCGGTACAGGACTCGGACAATTAGTAGACCATATTGCCATTGAGGAATCAATTGATTATACCGAAATTCCACATTTTCCAGTTTCAACAGTTGAGTCTCATTCAGGGAAATTGCTATTAGGAACTCTTGAAGGGAAAAAAGTTTTGGTGATGCAAGGTCGTTTTCATTTGTACGAAGGCTATTCGTTACAAGAAATCACTTTTCCGATTCGAATATTGAAAGCACTTGGAATTACTAAATTATTAGTGTCTAATGCTGCTGGAGCAATCAATCTTACTTACAAAAAGGGAGAGATGATGCTGATTGACGACCACATCAACCTGCAAGGTGGTTCACCATTGGCTTTCAAAAATGTATCCGATTTTGGAGACCGTTTTACCGATATGTGTGCCCCTTATGACGCTACTATGAACGCGATGATGCTAGAAGTCGCTAAAGAAAATAACATCACTTTACACAAAGGAGTGTATGTTGCCGTAGTAGGACCACAACTTGAAACCAGAGCCGAATACCGTTATCTAAAAACCATCGGTGCCGATGCGGTTGGAATGAGTACTGTACCCGAAATTATTGTCGCCAATCATTTGCGTTTGCCTGTAATTGCCGTTTCGGTATTAACAGACGAATGCAATCCCGATGATTTAAAACCTGTTGACATTGGTGAAATTATCGCCATCGCAGGTCAAGCCGAACCAAAAATGGTAACGCTTTTCAAAGGGTTGATTAGAAAGTAAAAATAGTTTCAAGTTTAAGGTTTCAAGTTAGCAAACCAACATTAAACCCTAAACCTTTAAACCCTAAACAAAAAAACATGAGCTACCTAAATGCCACCAACGACCTATACAAACAAGCAGCACTAACTCCAGATGTTGGACTTTGCTGCACCACCACACCCATTTGGAAATTCCCAGGCCTTGAAATTCCGCTCATCATGCAAGAGATGAACTACGGTTGCGGAAGTACCATTTCGGCTCAAGACCTAATCAATAACCCAAAAGTCCTTTATGTAGGTGTGGGTGGCGGAATGGAGTTACTACAATTTTCTTATTTCTCTCGTCAAAAAGGGGGAGTAGTAGGAGTTGATGTTGTAGACGAAATGCTCGAAGCTTCCCGTCAAAATTTTCTAGAAGCCGAAAAACAAAATGATTGGTTCCAGTCTGATTTTGTGGAACTCAAAAAAGGAGATGCCTTAAATTTGCCTATCGAAAATGAAAGCATCGACATAGCCGCTCAAAACTGCTTATTCAATATTTTTAAAGCCGAAGATTTGAAGAAAGCCTTGCAAGAAATGTATCGTGTCCTTAAGCCTCATGGTCGATTGGTGATGAGCGACCCAACTTGCGAGCAAGAAATGAATGAAGAATTACGTAACGACGACCACCTACGTGCCTTATGCTTGAGTGGAAGTATTCCGATTGCGGAATATATCAAAGCACTTACCGATGTAGGTTTTGGAACCATCGAAATTCGTGGCCGTCGTCCGTACCGAATTTTAGATCCAGAAAATTACCCAACCGAGGAGTTGATTTTTATCGAAAGCATCGAAGTTTGCGCCATCAAAGACCCAATGCCTGCCGATGGGCCTTGTGTGTTTACAGGAAAAGCGGCAATTTATTACGGAAAAGAATCTTATTTCGATGATAAAAAAGGCCACGTTTTGATGAAAAACCAACCCCTAGCAGTATGCGATAAAACCGCTGCGGCAATTGCAAGTTTAGACCGAAAAGACATTTTTATATCCGAAAGTACTTTTCATTATAACGGTGGAGGATGTTGTTAATTAAAATATTTGGCGCCTAATCCAGGCATACACTTTAGCCCTCATTCAAAACGCTATTTTTACTAGGTCGTTACAGGAGCTTCCTCCGGTCGCTCTGTAACTCCCGTAAAAATGGCGTTTTTCATTCGGGGCTGCCGTTTCTGTCTGGGGCGAGAAATGATTTTCGAATGCAGATTAACGATTTATGATTTCAGAAGGAAACAATCCTTTTAAATCAAAAGTTATGATTTACCACAACGAAATCTAAAATCAACAATCGTTAATCAACAATCGTTAATTTTGATAGCTCTGTAACTCCCGTAAAAATGGCGTTTTTCATTCGGGGCTACCGTTCCTGTCTGGGGCGAGAAATGATTTTCGAATGCAGATTAACGAATTAAGATTTCAGATGGAAAGAATCCTTTTAAATCAAAAGTTATGATTTACCACAACGAAATCTAAAATCAACAATCGTTAATCAAAAATCGTTAATTTTTTAAGGCACTTGCTTAAACTTCTAACATAAGTTTAGCAATTGTTTCAAAACCAAACCCGTTTATCCATCGTATATTAGTATAAACCTAGAAAAGATGAAAATACTACCTTATTTAATGTTGCTTTTTACAATTGTAAGTTGTCAATCGCAAACCAAAGAATTGAGCCTGAAACCCAAGCCTGGAAAAGCGGTTGCTGTTTTTGCCGAAGGTTGTTTCTGGTGTAGCGAACACGTATTCGAAGCAGTTTACGGCGTTGATGAAGCCATTTCGGGATATACTGGAGGAACGACAAAGAATCCAAGCTACCACCAAGTAGGAGCCAATCAAACCGGTCATGCCGAAGCTATTGCTGTTTTCTATGACCCTAAAAAAGTCTCTTTTGCACAATTAGTAGATGCTTTTTTTGCCTCTCAAGACCCTACCACCCCCAACCAGCAAGGACCAGATGTGGGTTCGTCCTATCGCTCTATAGCTTTTTACGGTAATTTGGACGAAAAGAAAATCATAAACGATAAAATTGCAGTTTTAACAGCAGCCAAAGTTTTTGCAATGCCAATCGTGACGGAGGTAAAACCCGTTTCTGCTTTTTATGAAGCCGAAGACTATCACCAAGATTATGTGAAACACAATCCCAATCAAGGATATGTAAAAGGAGTTTCGATTCCGAGATTTAATCAGTTTAAAAAGACGTATAAAGGGAAACTAAAGTAATTATTTGCCACAAAGGCTGTAAGGCTCTAAGTTTTTTAAGGTAAGCTTTATGTTTAAAAGTAGCTGCAATGAGTTATTTAAAATTTGGGCTTTTGAGTCTTCGTGGTAAAAAATAAATTTTGCGCCTTCGCAGCAAATCAAATCATTTAAAACACAATATTATGAAACGCTATTTATATTTAGTATCACTTCCATTTCTCGCAGTAAGTTTTATGGCTTGTATGCAAGCTAAAAAGACAGGCAGCGAAATGCAGGAGATTAGTTCACCAACACAAGAAAAACTTTCGTTAACGGATACTTCATTAAAAAAAGTAACCAAGTCGGATGCCGAATGGAAGAAAGAACTAACCAAAGACCAATACTATATTCTAAGAGAAAAAGGTACCGAATATCCTTTTCGAAATGCTTTATATGACAACCACAAAAAAGGAAATTATTTTTGTGCCGCTTGTAAATTGCCTTTATTTTCTTCATCAACCAAATTTGAGTCGGGTACAGGATGGCCTAGTTTTTACGATGTATTAGATAAAAACAGAGTTAAAGAAGTAGTAGATAAAAGTCTCGGAATGGTACGAGGAGAAATTGTTTGTGCCCGTTGTGAAGGACATTTAGGGCATTTATTTGATGATGGTCCTCAACCGACAGGATTGCGTTATTGTATGAACTCTGGAGCCATGTTGTTTCAAGAGGGTAAATAATTGATTTGTAATTTTTATTCTTCAAGAGATTCTTAATTTGTCTTCAAATTTTTGACTTTTTATTTTGTCAATTCGAGAGAAGTTGAGAATCTTTTATTTTTTATACCATTTAGCAATTATCTCTAATGCGGGCTTGCCTTGTGGCGTATAATCCACTTCTTTACTTTTATGATAGTCATCAGCATACCATTTCCAAGCAAATCCTCCTGCGTACCATTTTTGATGATTTAAAGTAGTAAACAAAGCTTGAAAAGCATTGGCTTGAGCATTGTTGTTTGCTTCAGTTTGATTTTCCTTCCAAGGTTCCTGAGTCGCAAAATTAGAGTTTCGGTACCCAAACTCAGTGAAGAGAATTTTTTTATGCCACTTTTTTTGAGTTAAATCCATTTTTTTTATATGTTTTTGCCAGTCTTTCTCTAGTTCACTGACGTTTGGATTTTCTTTGTCCGAAAGCGGAAAATAACCATCTATCCCAATGTAATCCATTTGACTCCAAAACGGAACGCTATCATAATCATCCCAGTTAGCAGCATAGGTCAATTTTCCGGTATAAATTTTCTTGATTTTGGTGATGAGTTGCGTCCAGTATTGTGGTCTTTTGGCAATCGGATTGCGTAGTTCTGTTCCAAAACAAAATAAATCTACTTTTTCATCTTGTGCAATTCGGGCATATTCAAGAATATATTTTTCATAATCTGCTTCCCAATTTTCCCATTCGGAAGTAGTTGTGAAGTTGAGGTTTCCTGTGTAAAATTGGTGATTCACCCATAGATGAGGTTTGAGCATGACTTTCATGTTGTAGGCATGTGCTTTTTGGATACAAGTTCTAATTCCAGCAGTGCTTTCGCCCCACCATTGTTTTTTATGATTGTAGGATACGGAAGCGTTATCTATATTGACAAAAGCATAAGGAATTAGTGAAATTGCATTGACATGAGTCTGAACGAGTGCTTCAAATGTAGTATTATTAATTTCTTTGATCGGAGCAACTAAATTCATTCCTTTATAATCAACTGTCTTTTTAGAATCTTTTGGTAGAAAAGGATTTGTACCACAAAAACCAACAGCGCTAAGTATTAAGATGATAAAAAGGAGTAATACTAAAACAGACTTTTTCATAAGTTTTAAATTTCTTGAATTGAGTTTTATCTAAAAAAAAAGCTGTTCAAGTTGATTTAATCCTCAACTTCTTGACTGGCAGTGGTTTTTTTTTCTTTTTGAGGAATATGACAAAAACTATCTGGTTGTCTAGATTTGGCATATTCATAGCCATCTTTCCACCATTGTGTCATTTCAGTTGGATCAAAAATTAGTGGGTTGTCGGTAAGTTGTTCAGGGGTGAAGTAAAAGTTGATTTTAATATTTTGATTCATACCAATGAGCTTTCCTATGATAATATCTTTAGAGTTATTCGTGTTTTTCATAAATTGAAAAGTTCGAAACAATAAAGAGAAGGCATTTTTTACTTCTGGTAGATGCATCGTTTGTACTTCATTTTCAAGGATGATCACATCTATTTCTGTAGCTCCATTTTCGATAGCACAAGATATGGGTACAAAATTACCAAAACCGCCATCAGCGTACTGGAAACCATTTTTAGTCAGTAAACTCATGAACGGAACATAATTAGATGATGCCCAGGACCAATCACAAAAATCTTCATGATTGCAATCCATAGAATTGTAATATTCTATTTGATTTAAACTTAGGTTAGAAACAGTTAAGATAACCTTTTTATTTTGTTCTTTTAGTTGGTCAAATTCATCGGAAGTTATACTTTTTTTGATGAGTTTTCGTAGGTTTAGGCTTTCGCCAAAGGTAGGGCAGCCTTTGATAAAAGATAAAACAGAGTTGAAGTGATTAATTTTAGTATCATATCCTGTCTTAGTTTTTTTTATAATAAAAGGAGAGATGCTAAAAATATCTTCTTGAGAAACAGAAGTATATATTTTTTTTATTTTTTCAATTTTACCTAACGCCAAATGAGGCAATAGCAAACAACCTGTAGAGCAACCTACAAATAGTTCGTATTTGTTGCAACAATCATTGATTAAATATTCAGCGATACCGCCAGCAAAAGCTCCTTTGCTACCGCCTCCTGATATGATTAATGCTCTCATAAAGGCCTGGTTTTTTGGTTTATACTTTGTTTATTTTATTAATAATAGCCTCTTTCTTTTGATCACTCAATTTTTCTATTTTATTTAGTTTGCTATTTCCAAACCATTTTATAATCAAGTTGTCAATCGTTTTGGATTGACTTTCATAAGCGCTACAAGTTTTACACAACGCTTTATGGGCTTGTAACTGTAGTTTTTCTTTAATAGACAAAGGAGTTAATTGTTGTTTGTCAATTAATTCAGAAGTTGTCTTGCAGGATTTAAGTAGCATTAGCATGAGTTTATTCATTTTATTGAAATCCGTTATTTCCATTTATTTTCTAGGCATTTTTTCAAAAGCAATTTTGCTCTATGAATGATCTGCCAATAATTAGACGCCGTGATTTCAAGTTCCTTACATATGGCCTCCGCTTTATTGTCGGTTAAATATTTTGATGTAATGGCCAATTTCCATTTTTCGGGTAAATCATCCATGCAATATTGAAAAACCATATTAAAGTCATCATTATCCAACAATTCGCCCTCTTGTTCCCAGATTGAATTTAATTCCATGTTAACCCAGTTTTCAGTAGTGTTGAATAGTCCGTCCGATAATTCATAACCACTTTCCTCTGTCAAACTAAAATTGTTTTTGGTTGTGCGAGCACTGAGACGGTAATAATCGACTACTTTATTGTTTAAAATAGCAAACAACCACGTTTTGGGTTGGCTTTTACCTTGAAAACTATCGATTTTGTTAAAAGCGGCCAAGAATGTTTCTTGTACCAAATCTTCGGCTGTTTCTTTGGATGTCGTTTTATATAAGGCCCAAGAATACAATTCATCACTAAACTGATGAACCCAATTTTCTAAAACTGTTTTTGAATTTTCGACAGTAACACTCATTTAATTAACGTTCAGTGGTTGATTTATTCAAATATACTGATTTTTTGAAATGAAAATTACCACGGACTTCATAAATTATATATAAAATCAAAATGAGGTATTCTAATCCAATTAACCAAAAATTCTCTTTGAACTCAATATTGTTATAGGCACTATAGCTTAAAATAACTGTTAGACTCCAAATTATAGGAAAGTTAAAGGAGGTGAATATTCCAATGACTACAAGATTTATAATGTACCAAGGATGCACTGTGGTACTCGTCAAAAAGTAAACTGTAAGCACTAATAAAAAACTTTGGAAGAGTTGAACAGTGGTTTTGTTCTTTCCTATAAAACTTTGGTATAGAATAAAAAGAACCATACAAATTGGAATTATTTTCCCTGTCATCTGAATAATATTGTAGCCTGTGATCCAAAAACCTATTTCTCTAATGAGGTAATAAATACTGGCATTAAACTCAAAATTAGTAAACCACAACCCAATGGTTTCGGTGTAATTCTGAATCAATTCAGGAGAGAGAAAAGGCAAGAATAGCAATAGGTTAATCCCAATAACGATACTGTAAAAAGGAATGATTTTTTTCCAACCTATTTTTTGAAAAAATAAAGGAAGTAAAAGTAAGGGCAATAATTTAGTTGAAATAGATAAAGCCAAAATTAATGCGGCAGTTTTCCATTTTCTTTTGTACAATAGATACATGCTCCACACCAAAAAGAAAAGCATAACACCTTCAAAATGCAAATTGCCGGTCAGTTCTAAAATGACTAAAGGATTCAGTAAATACCAGAAAATGCGATGTTTATCTATCCCTAAACGTCTTAATAGTTTGAGTCCAAAAAATAAAGTCCCTAAATCAGCAAGGATAGTAATGAGTCGCATTCCTATTACTGCCCCATCAATAGTATTATTACTAAAAAATGCTGCTAGAGCAAATAAAAATTGGTTGATGGGAGGGTAATTAGAATAATGCCCTGAACTCAAACTTCCCATACCGTCATACAAAACCTTAGCATTAGCAATCGAAAAATTTGATTGGTTTATGAGATTATCGGGTAAGTATAAATAAGGGTTGAGGCCTTCTAATAGCAATCTTCCGTCCCATATAAAGCGAAAATAATCTTGTGATAAATTGGGAATAACATTTAATAAACTTATTCTAATGGCAAAGCTGATGCCAATAAGAAACGAAATATTGTGCTTTTGCAATTGAATCATTTGATAAGTACAAAAAAACAAAGTAGTAAAACTAACTAGTAGGGGCACAAACTCGGTTCGCTCCAGTTCATAACCTAAATACCCATACAGAAATATACTTATCAATAGATAAATAACTGTTTTGATAGTATGTAAGGTGGGGATTATCATTTAGGGGCGACTATGGACTGAAAAAAAACGTAACCATAACCTACAGCTAACATCAGATGTAAAAAAAGCAAGCTATAATCCACTAAGTAAAAAGCACTATAAATACCAAAGAAAAAATAAAACATCAATAGACCTTCAAAAAAAACATTTTTAGAGATCTTTTTTGTCAAATAACTATTTTGTTTCCATTTATCTTTGAGGCCTTCGATGTTTAATTTAGGCGTTCGCACAAATTCACTTTTCTTGCCACATAAACCTTCTAATACTGCAATAGTATTGTGAAAAGAAAATCCCATAGCTATGGTATAAAAGGTGATAAACAACCCGCAATATTGCAGGAAATTTTGAAAACCTCCTCCATGAATATTTTTATAGGTCACCCAATAACTGATAAAGAACAAAACCGAGGTGATAATAAAAAATAACAGAAAATTAAACAACAAATGAAATTGAGGAAATGCCTGTTTGATGTACAAAACCGGAATACTCAAAACGGACATCACAAAAATAGCCATAAACATCGAGCTATTCAATAAATGTAAAACTCCATGTGCTTTAGTTTTAAATCCGATAGTATTTGATTGCAGAACCCTTTTGGCATTTTTACTAAAATTTTCAGCTCCACCTTTGTTCCATCGGAATTGCTGTGAACGAGCCGCACTAATAATTGCTGGTAATTCGGCAGGAGTTTCTACATTTTCTAGGTATTTGAATTTCCAGTTTTTGAGTTGCGCACGGTAGCTCAAATCCAAGTCTTCGGTTAAAGTATCACTTTGCCAGTTTCCAGCATCCAGAATACAGGATTTACGCCAAACTCCAGCTGTTCCATTAAAATTGATAAAATGTGATTGAGAATTACGTCCTACTTGTTCTAAAGTAAAATGTGCGTCAAGTGCAAAAGCTTGTATTTTTGTCAAGATCGAATAGTTGCGGTTCAAATGTCCCCAACGGGTTTGAACTACACCAATTTGAAGGTCCTTAAAGTAAGGAATCGTTTGAAATAACCAGTTTTTCTGAGGAACAAAATCAGCGTCAAATATGGCGATTAATTCCCCTTTGGCTACAGCCAAACCTTCTTTTAATGCTCCTGCCTTATAACCCTTTCTGTTAGAACGAGTAATGTGCTTGATGTCTAAACCAGATTGTGCTAATTCATTAATTAACTGTTTGGTAACTATAACACTATCGTCTGTACTGTCGTCCAGTACTTGGATTTCGAGTTGTTCTCTAGGGTAATCCATTTGAGCTATAGTTCGCAACAGACGTTCTACAACGTATTTTTCGTTGTATAAAGGTAATTGAATAGTGACTTTAGGGAAACTATCGCCGTTTTCAAAATTGTATTGAGGACTATCGTCGTTCTTTTTTTTGCTTTTTAAATAATTAAGCAACAAGTTGAACTGTGATAATCCATAAAAGAATATCAATACAATTGATAAACAGTAAAGGAATAAAATAATATAATAAAGTGATAACATAGAATTATTTGAAGGTATATTTAAAAATCCAACCTATGATTTTGATGCCAGCCATAACAGTTCCTTTTACGGTTCCAGAGACTTTTGAAACTCCAATTCGGTTTTTATAGCGCACCGGAATTTCTACGTAAGACATTTTTTGTTTGAGAACTTTCAATTGCATTTCTACCGTCCAACCATAAGTTTGGTCCTCCATTTTCAAAGCTAACAATTTTTTGTATTTAATAGCTCTAAAGGGACCTAAATCGGAAAAATTAGCTTTAAAAAACATTTTCATCAAAAAAGTAGCTAGCCAATTCCCGAAAATTTGTTGTGGTGTCATGGAATATTTTTCACGTAAAGCAGCAACTCTAGCCCCAATAACAAAATCGATATTGTCTTCGATAATAGGGCCGACAATTTTAGTCAATTCTTCCGGATAATCTGAAAAATCTCCATCTAAGAAAACGACAATATCGGGTTTCGTTTCTTTTTGGGCGAGATATTCTAAACCTTTCAAACAAGCATAGCCGTATCCTTTTTTATTTTCGGATAAAACGGTTGCACCCGCTTTTTGAGCTACTAAAACGGTATTGTCATTGGAGTTGTTGTTTACCACAATGATTTCTCTAACTATATTAGGGATTTCATTGATGACATGACCAATGGCTTTTTCTTCATTGAAAGCGGGTATAATTACAACTATTGTGTTCATTTATTAGGGTCTTTTTGGTAATCCAATAGGGTGTTCCATTCGTTTATTTTGATACCCATTTTGTATTTTTCAGCTTTAATAATATTTCCGGATTTATAGACTATGGAAAGTCCGTCTGGCTTGTCATTTTTGTATTCTGTTTTTCTAATTATTTCTTTTTCTACGTTGTAGTAAATCCACCATTTTTCTTTATGGTTTTTAAGATAATGACCTTCTTCTTTTTTGGAACCGTTTTCATAATAGTAAAACCAATAATCAACTTTATCGTTTTGGTTTAACCAACCTTCGGATTGTATATTGCCATTAGGGAAATAGTTTTTGGAATACTTCTTCTGTTCTGAAGTTCCAAAAACCGTGATTAAAACTAGAAAAAATAATCCTTTTACCATTGTATGAATTTTAGGCTCCCGATAGCTATCGGAACGTTGAAAAAGCGGGTCAGGCTCCCGACGCTTCAATCTTTTTTGGGGCAGAAAAAGCCCCAAAAAAGGATTTTCTCCCGACACTTCGGGACTTTCCTTCACGCAAAATTGTGCAAATAAAAAAAATACTTCTACAACTTCAATTAGTGGAATATACCAAACAAACAGGTCGCTCCTAGGGAGCTAGATACTCGCATAAACATTAATCACTTCAAACAGTTAACTCCTATCGGAGTTCTTTTTAGTCCCATCGGGAAATATTGATTGTAGGATTGATTAATGTTTTAAAAATAAGCTCCATAGGAGCGACCTTTCGCAAAGTATTATAAAAATTACAATTCAATTTTTATTCCTGTTTTATTTCGAATAACAATTATTTAATTTTAAAATTCGTGAAATTACTTCGTCAGTTCGCTATCGCTCGGGTCTTGGCGACTTTTTTTATTTTTGATTAATCAAATCCATCAAATCTACATCATTTCCAAGCAATATTTCATTCGCATTAATTCGACCAGCGGGAGTATCATTTTCTAACTTTAGAACCCCACGAGGACAGACTGCAGCACAAATTCCACAACCCACACATGATGAACGAACAATATTTTCGCCTTTTTGAGCATAAGCTCTCACATCGATTCCCATTTCACAATAAGTAGAACAGTTTCCACAAGAGATGCATTGACCACCATTAGTCGTGATTCTGAATTTAGAAAATAATCGTTGTTGTAATCCTAAAACAGCCGCCATAGGGCAACCAAAACGACACCAAACACGATTCCCCATAATTGGGTAGAAACCTACACCTATTACACCACTAAAAGCAGCTCCAATCGCAAAACCATACCATTCTCTCATTTTATAACTGTCCATAAAGAAGATGTTTTGGTTGCCTGAAAAATAATTCATCAAAAGAGCCAAAACCATAATAGCAACTAAAGTAAGCATCGTATAAACCGCATCGATATCCATTTCTTTTCTTTTGAAAAAATATAAAGCAGAGGTGAAAATCCCTAGAAAAATTACGATTCCCCAAACAAATTGGTCTTTAGTTATAAAACTCATTCCAGGATTATTCGAGAGAAATGTAAAAATCACTGCTATAGTACTAACAAATGAAAACACAAGTACCAAATGAATCATCCAACGCTCAATTTTCCATGCTTTAACTGAGTTGTCGCTCAAATGACGGAAAGAATCTCCAGCAGTTTCTGCCAATCCACCACACCCACAAACCCAAGAGCAATACCAACGTTTTCCATAGAAATAAGTCAGAATAGGGGAGATGATAAAAATCAAAGCCACTCCAAAAATAAGCATGAACAAACCTAAATTCCCTCCGTCAAGCATATTTTTTAAATGCCACTCGTCAAAAAAGTAATAATTTAATGGCCACATATTTTTCAAATCTTTAGCAAAATAGGCTTTCTCAGGGTTTAGTTTTTCTAGAATTTCGGGGATTAAAAAGGCAAAACCCAATTGGAAAAACATAACCGAAATGGTACGAACCAATTGGTATTTATTATGGCGGTATTTTAAAATGAATTTGTATCCTAGACCCAGAATAGCAATAGTATATAAAGTTCCATAGACAAACCATTGACTGGCAGGTTTTCCGTTCAAAATCAAGCTCAAAGGATCAAAAAAGCCAACTATTCCAGTATTTGTACCACCGTTTTCATTGAGTCCTAAATATTGTGGAAACCAATATAAAACCACATAAAAAGAGGTCAGAATTAGTCCAACCATCCATGCAATTGTTCCTTTGTGTGTCAAATTTGAGGTCCAAACATGGTTGTTTTTGATGCCTTCTGGACTATTCAAATATGTTCTATTGGCATATAAAATGATTCCTGAAAAAATAGAGACTATGGAAATAGTCAACCAAATTTCTTTGTTGGGAAACTCAACATTCAAAAGCGCTAGTGCCATGATGAAAAGTCCAAGGAGTCCTATTGCTATTCCTGTTTTTTGCAAGCCGTCTAAGGTTGAGTTTTCGTGAGAAGCGACGGATATATTTTTTACTGATTTGCTCATATTGATTCGGTTTTAAGTCCCACACATTGGTTGGTGAATTCTTTTTGGATTTCTTTTTTATAGGAGTTATAAAATTCAGGATCAAAATTGGCTTCAGCTAAGTGATCAATGACATAATCAACGGTTTTGCTTTCAGAAAGGACTTTATCAAAAAAGGCATGCCTCATTCGAATCCCGAAAGTATTTAGACCTATAAATTGTCTGGTTGTTTTATCAAAAGCAATTCGGATGGCTTTCTTTCCGTCTTTATGTTCCCAGTAAAATTGTGTTTCGTTTTCCTTTGGCTTTGCCCAAACCCAACCATACGTTTGATACTCGATATCTAAAAATTTAGCCGAATTGAACCAGTGTCCTGGTTTGTATTCCGTAGGAGTACCAGTTAATGTTTGTGCTAACGTTTCTCCCATCATTCTTCCTGTGTACCAAACGGCTTCTATAGCTCTTCGTTCACCAATGGCTTCGTTTTGTTCAGCACAATCACCAATGGCGTAAATATCTTTGTGATTGGTTTCTAAAAAGCGATTGACTTTTACGCCACGACCTAGTTCTATTCCTGATTCTTTCAAGAAATCAACATTAGGAGAAACGCCAGCTGTTAAGCCTACAATTTGGCATTCAATAGTTTCGTCTTTGTCTGTAATAATGGCTTTGGCATTGCCATTTTCGTCTGAAATAATTTCTTTTAAACTCGTTTCTAGTCGCAAATCAATATGATGTTCTAGAATATGACGATTAATCATTTGGCTTTCGCCGAAAGGCAAAACACCATCCCAAAAACTTTTTTCACGAACCAAAAAAGTAACTTCGATATTGCGAGCGCGCAACATTTCAGCGAGTTCAATTCCTATTAAGCCACCACCTACAATTACAGCTCTTTGAGTAGTTGAAGCCCATTGTTCTAGGTTTTCTAGATCTTGTTTATGATACAAGCCTGTTACACCTTTTAAATCTTGTCCTGGCCAGCCAAATTTATTAGATTTAGAGCCTGTAGCAATCACTAATTTGTCAAATTTCATGACAGTATTACCTTCTATTACAATTGATTTTTCTTTTGGAAAAACTTGAGTAACTGTTTTATGAATTAAGTCAATATTGTTTTTCTCCCAAAAATCATTTTCGTAGGGTTGCGTGTGTTCAAATTTCATATGTCCCATAAACACATACATCAAAGCTGTGCGTGAAAAGAAATAGTTCGCTTCTGAAGAGATGATGGAGATTTTAGCCTCTGATTTTTTTCGAATGAATCGAGCCAGAGTAACTCCAGATATTCCGTTTCCGATGATTACAATATGTTTCATAAGTTGTGGTATTAAAAATGAAAACTCGTTTTTGAAAATACTTAAATCGTTTTGAAATCTTTTCCAGGCGTAAAAGTGTCTGGTTCGACGCTAATAAATTTAATATTTGAAAGGTTGGCGTTTCCAATAGTTTCTCCAAATTCATCTTTTTCATTCCAAGAACAAAATTGCCATTTAGTGGCGATTGGAATTCCATTGACAGTTTGAAAATCTTTGTATTGAATTCCGTGTGGTTCTTTTTCAGCTTCTTCTTTTTTTGATTTTGCAGTAACAATGTAGGCTAATTGCTCAATCAAATGCGTTTCTGTATTACTATAGACTACATACCAATCATCGGGAGCATCTCCTATTCCTGATTCAAAGGTTAATTTTTGAGTTTCGAACTGCTCTTTATTGGTCGCAGGGTTTTCGTAAGGATTCCAAATGGTTCCTCCATCGCTCATTTTATTTGGAAACATAAAAAAGTAAGCCCAAGTATAAGCATCAAAACGAACTGATTTTTCTGAAGGTACATCAGGCGAATAAAACACTTGGTCTTTATTATAAATAATTTTAGAACCATTTTTGAATTCAATCAAACCTTTACTAGAATTGGTCAATAAAGTCATGGTCGCATCCATTCTTTCTGTACCTCCAAACTCTATTTTTATATCAAATTGCACCGCTTCCTGATTGTTAAATATTTCTTTCTCATGTGCTTTTTCGGATTTTTCAACAAAACTTTCTTCTTTTTGAGGGGTTTTACATCCAGTTAAACTAAGAGTTAGAACAATAATTGAAAGCGTTGATTGTTTTAATAAATTCATTTTTTGTGTTTAATATTTAGATAATGTTTTTTCTGTAATAGGTTTGTAAACTGGATACTGAATGCCCCATTTTTCGTTTGAGATGGATAATGCTAAAATGATATTGCAAACGCCAAACTCCATTTTTTTTATATTTTCTAGCCGATGTAATCACATATTGTGGGATGACCACAAATTGTTTTTTTGCATACAATCGTTTAATAATTTCGTTGTCTTCATAAATAACAAAGGCTTCATCAAAACCATTAATGCTATCGAACAACTCTTTAGTCACAAATAAGGATTGATCACCGCCTCTACAACTAATGTGATTGAATCTAGTAAACCATTGCGAAATAGATAAAACAGGATGATTCCAGTCAAATTTCATTCGGAAACAGCCTGCTTGATTGCCTTTTTCTATTTGTTGTACAATAGATAAATCAAAATTTTCTGGAGGCAAACTATCGCAATGTAAAAAGTATAAAATAGTTCCTGTGGTAACTTTTGCTCCAGCATTCATCTGAATGGCTCTGCCTTTTGGAGAATTGATAAACCGAATCGTTTTAGATTGTTTTATCTTTTCTTGTGAACCATCAGTACTGCCACCGTCGACAATAATAATTTCATATCCAATAGTTTTCGAAATCATACGTTCAATATACATTAAAGCGGATTGAATGTTTTCAACCTCATTATATATAGGTATGATTATGGAAATTTTATTCATTTAAATTCCAGTTATAGTCTTTGAAAGACGTTTTTGCTTTCGAACTAATTTTTACGGTACTGTATTGGTTTAGAAAATCAATTATAGAGCCTTTGGTTTTGAAATCACCACCAAACCAATTGAAAATTTCAGAGATTTCTATACTTGAAGTTGTAATGGTGTTTTTAGTTTTATCATTAATGAAATCTTTAGCAACTTGGGCTAATTGTTTACTAAGTTTAGCTTCAGTATAGGCTTCGTTTAATAAATTTGGACAAGAATACGAGGCGCAATTAATAGCAAAATGTATTCTAGGTTCTCCCATTTTTCGAAGTATTTTATGTTCTACTTCTTCTAAACTATATTTTTCTCCTCCTAGAGTAAAGAATTTTTTACCCCAAGGATTACTGATTTCTTTGATGCTTTTTACAGGATAATTGTCAACGATTAATTTTACGGTATAAGCATTATAAACATTGATCCAATACGCTAAAGTTGCATTTCGACTCCAAGATTTTGATGGTGTATTAGCTTCAAGAACATCTAAGTAGGATTCCAATTCTCTTTTATCTTTAAGAAAACCTTTGTAGTTGACATTTCCTGATACAGAAACATGTTTTTTCAATAAAGCATCCCATTTAGAGTGATCTATCTCTTTTATTACCTCATTAGTGCTGATTGGAATTTGTTCTGGTGCGCTATCGGCTTTTGAGCGGTTGTTGCACATGGACAGTAGCGGTATTAATAATAGTGTTAGGAGTAGCTTTTTCATGATTACAGTTTAATTATTTGTTAGTAGAGACGATGCTTTTTGATGTTCCTGACACCATGAACTTATTTTTTTAAGGGATAAAGTTCTTGTTCTAAAAAATCTTGGGGGAATTGATGGTCATTTTTAAACCCCAATTCAATGTTTTTCCCATCACTAGGGATATAATTTGTTCCAAATAAATAATCCCAAAGACTTAATGAGATTCCAAAATTCACACCATATTTATTCGGTAGCTTTTTGCTGTGGTGCCAAATGTGCATTTTTGGGTTGTTGAGTATGTATTTTAGATAACCATAATCCCATCCAATGTTGGCATGATTGAGATGTCCAATAGCAATACTAATGAAATGGACAATAAATACATCTTGAACATTCACACCGCCAATAATCATAATAGGAAGGTATAAAATTGATTTATAAACTATGGGTTCCATCCAGTTGTATCTAAAATGTGCAGCAAAACCCATTTCTTTAACACTATGATGCGTTTGATGAATTTTCCATAAAAATGGAACGATATGCAACAATCGGTGTACGTTCCACTGGATGAAATCACTAATTAGAAAAAAAATCAGCAATGACCAAGGAGTGGGTAAGTCTGAAATAGCAAAGAGTTGTATGGAAGTCAATTCGAGTCCAAATATCCCTGAAAAATCATTAATGAGCTGTGCTGTTATATTGGACAAGGCAATTAATAGAATAAGGTTGAGGAGGAAGAAATTAAAAAACAGATAGAATAAATCCAACCAAAAATCTTTACGCAAAATTGCTTGGTTTTTTCGCCAAGGAAAAAGTAACTCCAAAATCCATACAACCAGAGACATTGCAATTAATCCATAGAAATAATTGTCCCAATTGGGGAATTGGATTTCATTGAGGAGATAGTTGAAATATCCAGTATAGGAGTCTAGTATAGTTTGTAAGTATTTATTCATTTATTTAAAAATATAATTGCTTTTTTCTAAATCTTCGATTGTGTCGATGTCGTTTAATGTTTTTAGAAGATAAACATGGTGTAATGGTATATTATTTAAAGTATCTGATAATACGGAATTTGTTCCCCATTGTTTATTTTTAAAAAGAGTAGGATGCATTTTTTTTAGACCTAAAAGATAATAACCACCATCTAAAGCGGGACCTATTATGACTTCATTGTAATCCATAGCATGAAAAGCATGTTTGATATCAATGGTTTGTAAGTCGAATAAATCACTACCTACAATAATACATTTTTGATGTCCTATTGCAAATAACTCTTCAAAAGCGGCGTGCATGCGTTCTCCTAGATCCCCTTCTGTTTGTAGTTTTTTATGATAGGTTTTGTTGTCCCAAATGTCATTTTCGATAATCATAGTATCATAAAAAACATATTTATCACAATCCAAATATTGGGTTTGCAACATCGTATGTTCTAGCAAGTCAGTGTAAACCTGAAGGGCTTTTTCATCGCCAATCGATTTTGCTAAGCGAGTTTTTACTTTTCCTAATTCTGGATTTCGAGTAAATATAATTAAGGCGTTATTCATATATTTTAATTCCTTTGATAAGATAAACACTCCATTGTTTGTTGTAGGCATGAACACTGTCTGTTTTTTTATTGTTTTGATTGACAACTGTACCTCCATTATTTTTATATTCAAAAATACCACCATAAAGATTATGAACGTTGGTATAACCTAGTTTTTGTAGTTTTTCTCCAATTTGTTCAGATCGCACACCAATAGAACAATATACGACTATTGGCGTATTTCGGTTTTTGATTAATTTACTCATCTTTTCGGGTTTGAAATGATCATAGCCTACAAAAATGGCATTTGGAATGTGACTTACTTCGTATTCTCTGGGTTCTCTGGAATCCAGAAGAATGTAGCTAGAGTTATTTAACTCATTTATTTTAATATAGGGTACTGTTTCTTTGTTGTACTTTTTCAATACATTTGGAATGCTATTTTGTGCCAAAGTGCTCAAGTTATAGCTAAGAAATAGAAAAATTAGGATATACCGCATTATTAGTTTTTTATAAAGATATATATTATAGACGATCAAATGAATAATCCTGACTTCTATGGAGTAATTTAACTAAAAAAAAACCTTTGTTTACTAAGGAATACAAACTATTAATTAAGGAGAACAAATTATTGGAAATTGATTGTGTACTTTGTTAGAGTAAAAAAGATTAATCAAAAAAGTAAAGACAAATGAATAAATTAATTTATATAGTAACTCTATTTCTTGGGCTGAGTTTCGGGCATGCACAAAATAAAAAACCTAATATCGTATTTATTTTGGTCGATGATTTGGGTTATGCTGACGTTGGGTTTAATGGGTCAACGTTTTATGAAACACCCAATTTAGATAAATTGGCCAAAGAGAGTTTAGTATTTGATAATTCCTATACATATCCCACCTGTTCACCATCAAGGACTGCTATTTTTACGGGTAAGCAATCTTTTAGAACGGGAGTCTATACCGTTCCTGTTTTAGAAAAAGGAACTGATCAAGAAAATATTTTTTCCCGTTGGACAGTAGGAAGAGAGCATCCAATCTATGCAGAACCTTTAGCTAAAGCCGGATACAAAGCAATCCATCTTGGGAAATGGCATATTGTTGGACCAGATCCAATAAATGAATTAAAGATGAGTTATCCTCTGAAAGAAAAACTAGGACAACCAGATCCAGGTGATTATGATTGGGTAGCACTTCATAAATCCAAAGAGGTACAGCAGTATTATCCAGAAGGAAGAGGTTTTTTGAAAAATGTTGGTGGTACTTTTAGAGGAGATCCTGCCTTTGAATTAGGAGGATATAAGAGTGAAACGAAAGGGTATAAAGCACCTTTTAGTAATCCTTTTATCGAACCTAAAAAAGGGGATGAATGGTTGACTGACCGATTGACCGATGAAGCACTTGAATTTATGGAAGCCCATAAAAACGAACCTTTCATGATAAACTTAGATTTTTATGCGGTACATAATCCCATATTAGCACGTAATCAAGCAATGTTGGATAAATATTCGAAGAAAGAAGGGGATCCAATCACGGGGCAAGGTTTAGGGAAAAGACGTCAAACGATGGTTGAATATGCCACTATGGTAGAGTCTGTAGATGATAATATTCAAAGAGTGATTGATTATTTGGATAAAAATAATTTAAGAGAAAACACGATGATTATCGTTACGTCTGATAATGGACAAAACGAAGGGCCTAGTACCAACAAACTTCTTAGAGATTCTAAAGGATATATTTATGAGGGTGGAATCAAGGTGCCTACACTAGTGAACTGGAAAGGGAAAGTAAATGCTAGGAGAACTGATGTTGCGATTTCGGTTTTAGATTTCTTCCCGACATTTATGGATGTTGCCGGAATTAAAGATTACAAAGGGATTTTGGACGGAAATTCAATTACACCTGAATTTAAAAAAGACACTAAGTTTTTTGCGAAACGCCCCATATTTTTGCAGGTATCTAGTCAGTACAAACACGGAGCTTGTTCAGTTATTAGAAAAAAAGAGTTCAAATTAATTGAGTTCTTGGCTGATGGAAAATTAGAGTTGTATGATCTATCCAAAGATCCATTAGAAGCTAATAATATTGCTGAATCTAATAAAAAGGTAACGCAAAAACTATTGGCAGAGTTGGTCAAATGGCGTCATTCAAACCATGTTCCTTTGCCTCCAAATGCGGTTGTTGAATAAGAATTGCTGTGTAAGTTAAAAACATAAAAGGACTATTCTAACTAGCTATTTTGATGAATTCCGGAATAGTATGATATAGATTAAAATACAAAAAAGAGATTGTTTTACATGATGTGAAACAATCTCTTTTTTGCTAGGAGTAACTTTGGTAAGAAAATGTAATGAAGATTTTATTTTTTAACATAAATTAAGAGATATTATTTAATATGTGTGTGGAAAGTTGTACTTTTACGTAAGTCACTGTGTGTAAATTGTTTAGTCGTTTTATTTATCATAGGAAGTGGCTTGTGCTTGATAAATTTACCCACAGATACATATTGTGTACGCTTAGGTACAAAAAACATTAAGTTTATTTTAACCTTTACATTGTCGGAATAGTTGAGAATACAGTACTATTTAAGGTTATTTATTATAAGCTATAAAATTAATATCTAAAATAAATTAAGTATTCGTATTAAAGACTATTTGTTAGTATTGAAAAAGGATAATAAATAGCTATTAGATTGAAATCAATGAACTAAGAATAAAACTAAACTAAAACTAAACAATGGAATCAAAGCAATTAAAGAAGAGTTTCTTAAACTCGACCTAAAGTGAATTAGGTAGAACGATATGTGATATAAGAGGAAAGGATTTGTATTCCAGAACTCTTTAAGTGATTTTTAAAATTAGAATGGACCTGTATTTGTTAAAAAAAAATACGACTACATTTTTTACAAATAGAAATAAGTACAAGGCCATTAATCAAAAACCAACCAAATGAGAATAAAAGAAAAAATTAAGTCAAATAGAAAAACTTCGGGTTTTCTAATGATTGTTATGCTTGCGTTTTTCTGTACAAATACAGCTCAAGCACAAGAAATAACAGTACAAGGTACCGTTAAAAGCGCCGATGATGGGATGCCAATCCCTGGCGCCACAGTAATTGTTAAGGGTACTACAAAAGGAACTGTTACCAATTTTGATGGTGAATATGCTGTAAAAGCAAAAATGGGTGATATGATTTCTGTAAGTTATATTGGAATGATAACTAAAAATGTCCCTGTTACAGGTAAGTTTTTAAACGTTATTTTGAAATCAAGTACTTTGGATCTTGAAGAAGTAGTGGTCATAGGATATGGTACCGTTAAGAAAAAAGAATTAACAGGTGCAGTATCACAATTGAAAGCAGATGATATTGAACGCTTCATTACTCCCGATTTAGGTTCTGCAATGCAAGGGCAAATTGCAGGGGTAAATATTACTGCAAACTCTGGAGAGCCAGGAGAGCAATCGAGTATTCAAATTAGAGGTATCACTTCGCTATCGGGTTCAAATACACCACTGTTTGTAGTTGACGGGATCCCGCAAGAGGGAGATCCTCGTTTGAGTACCAATGAGATTGAAACGATTGATGTTTTGAAGGATGGAGCTTCTATAGCCGTTTACGGAACACGTGGAGCAGGAGGTGTTATCTTGATTACTACTAAGAAAGGTAAAGAAGGGGCAATGAAAGTTGATTTTGGAACTACCTACGGTGTACAACATCTTGGACAAGGGATAGCTTTGATGGATTCTTCTCAACAAATGTATTTTGAAGTACAACAAAAAAAGAATTACAGTGCAGCATTTGATCCAGGACCAACTCGACCAGAATGGTTGACTAATGATAATGATCTTAGAAATGTAATCTTAGTAAATGATGCAGAGAGCAAAACCTATAATTTGAATGTTTCTGGGGGTACAAAAAATTTCACTTACAATGTTGTAGGTGGTCTTTTTAGTGCAGATGGAGTGTTGGTAGGTTCTTCTTTTAAAAGATATAATGGTAGAGCAAGTACTTCTTATACTACAGACCATTGGAAAATTAATACCAGTATTGGTTTTATTATGGAGGATAGAGATAGAGCGACCAATAATTTAATTACTGACGCTATTCGTTACAAGCCTTATTTTCCTCTTATAGATGGAAGTTCGGATACTTTTTATACAGAAGAAGGAGCAGGTGGAGTAGAAACACCTTTGAATACCTTGGCACAAGATCTTAAACGTAGAGATAATGAAAGAACAGATAAAATTAATGCTAGTTTAAGTGTTACTAGAGAACTTACCAAAGAATTGAGTTTTACCTCAAGAGTAGGTGCAAATACCTCTAGTCAAATTAGAAATATATTTAGACCGAAATATACTTTGGTCGATTTGACAACTGGCTCATCATCTGTAGACCCTTTAAAAAGCGGAGTTGAAGCACAAGCGTCTAGATTAAGTGTTTTTAGTTGGGATGGTACTTTAAATTATAAAAAGAAATTAGGGAAACATGCCATTGATGCTATTGCAACTTCTGCTTTTGAGCAACGTGCTTACCAAGAATTTTATGCTAATAGAAACGGGGTTATCTCCAATGAAATTGAGGTACTTAATAATGCAGGTCAAGATCCAGGAGCCTACTCAGGTACTAATTATGTGAATAAAACAGCAAGTTTTCTTGGGAGAGTTCAATACAACTATGATGGTAAATATTTATTGTCAGTTTTGGCTCGTAGAGATGGTTCTAGTAAGTTTGGTAGTGAGAATCGTTGGGCGACATTTCCATCTATTTCTGTCGCTTGGAATGTATCTGATGAAAAATTTTGGCAACCTTTGATCGGAACGGTTAATAATTTTAAAGTTAGGTTGAGTCGAGGTACTGTAGGGAATGAAAGTTTTGATCCTTATCAATATTCTTCTGTAATAACAGGTCGTAGAAATTATGTTTTTGATCCAAATGATGTTACTCTAACTTTAGGATCTGCTGTAGTATCTTATGCAAATCCAGAAGTAAAATGGGAGACCTCTATTTCTAATAATGTAGGTATTGATCTTGCGTTTTTCAAGAACAAATTTACACTTACTGCAGATTATTATGTAACCAAAAAAGAAGATATGTTGTTTCCTGTGCGTTTATCTGGTTCTACTGGTGTAGTAAATGGGCAGCCACAAAATGTAATTCTGAATATTGGTAATATGGTCAATAAAGGTTTGGAGATAGGTGCAAATTACCGTGAAAAAATCGGAAAAAGTAGATTCAACTTAGGACTTACTGTTACCAGAAATACTAATGAAATCACAAAAATTGTTGATGGGGTTGATATTATATATAATCCTAATTCACAAGTGTTAGGTGATCCTGCTACTGTCTTTAAGGTAGGTCGTGAAGCAGCTGCTTTTTGGTTGTATCAAACAGATGGTACTTTAAAAACTGATGCAGAAGTAACTGCTTATAATAATTTGACTGGAGGGGCACCCTCTCAAAAAGGAGATTTAAGATTTATTGATCAGTTAACAGTTGACAGCGATGGAGACGGTATTGCAGATAAAGGAGATGGTGTTTTGAATGATAAAGATAGAGTGTATTCTGGTAGTGGATTGCCTGATTTTGAGATGGGATTCAATATGAGCTGGAATTACAAAAACTTTGATATGTCTATGAACTGGTATGCATCAGTAGGTGCCGAAGTAATCAATGGTACCAAAGCAGATGCTTATGCAAGATTTCGTCACGCTGATTTAGTAAATATGTGGACAGTGGATAATCCGACTTCTAATATTCCATTGGCTAAAGTAAGAACGCACAGAGATGCTAGTGGAATCTCAGATTTATTTTTAGAAGATGGATCTTACCTTAGATTAAAATTAATAACCTTAGGGTATTCATTGCCAAAAGACGTTTCAACGGCTATGGGTATTTCAAAACTAAGATTTTATGTATCAGGACAAAACCCATTGACTTTTACAAAATATAGTGGATTTGATCCAGAAATAGGTGGAAATAACGTAGCTCAAAGAGGTCTAGATTTATCAAGATTTCCATTGACATCACTATATTCATTAGGTGTAAATGTTACGTTTTAACTAAAAAAAAGTTTTATGAAAAGAGTATAGCCCAGACTTGGTAGTCGCTAGAGGTGATGCTATGCAAATTTCATGTTACCAACAAAAAATAATAAATAGAAACTTATGAAAAAGATAGTTTTAATACTAATAGTTGTGTTGATTGGATCAATGCAATCGTGTACTGAATATTTGGAAGAATCCAATCCAAATAATTTATCAACAGATACCTACTGGAAGACTTTGGACGAATCTGAATCCAATTTAACTTCGGTTTACGGAGGAATGTTGGACAGCTATATTTTGGATTTGGAACGGGAGCCTTATCGTTGTGATATTTCTCATCCACAAACTAGAGGATCTGGAAATGTAAATTTATCATGGGTACCTTGGTACCAACAAACTGTTCAGTTTGATGACAGTGATTTACAAAGACGTTGGGAATCCAAGTACCGTGTGATTTGGAGATCCAATCAGGTGATTGAAGGGTTAAATGGTATGACTGATGTATTGAAAGCAAACCCACGTTGGAAACAACAAATGGGACAAGCTAGATTCTTTAGAGGATTAATGCATTTTTACCTGCATTCAGAGTTTAATCAAGGGAAAATAATCATTCGTGATAAAGTACCTACTACGGTTGCTGAGTATGCTAAGGCGCTTTCGACTTCACAAGAAGTAATGGATTTTTTTAGAGCTGATTTAGAATATGCTTATGCTAATTTACCTCCAAAAATGGAACCAAAAACAAGAGCTGATGCAGGAGCAGCAGCTACAATTTTAGGTACTAGTTACCTTTATGAAGGAAAACCTTTGCTTGCTAAAGTATATTTTAATGATATCATCAACAATGTGAAGGGAGATTATGGATACGCATTGCAACAAGATGTTTCTAAAATGTTCAATGGTTTAGCCGATTTTAATTCGGAATCTATTCTAGAAATTAATTATGCGGATAATATACAAACAGAAGACAATGTCTTTAATGAAGAAGGATTTACCAATAGAATGGCAAGATGGACTGCTCCTCAAGGAAACAATTTAGAAACAAAAAAGACTCTTGGCGGTCAAAACACGATGATGCCAGCAGCTTGGTTGACTTGGGAATATGTAAACGAACCTATGGATACCAAAGATGTTCGTAATCATACAGATGGTCTTCTAACAGGGCCAATGAGAACCATTCCATTAAGAGCATCCCAAAGTATCGCCGTTGTAAACGATGAAATATCTCTGTATTACGGATACAAAGCACCTCAAGTGACTAATTTTGGAGGAACCTTCTTTTCTTATTTGAAAAAATACACTAGTCATGCCATTCCTGGTATTACAACTGAATTTGAAACGGGAAGTTCACCTCAAAAATCGCCTAGAAATTTTGTCGTTAATCGTTTATCAGGAGTTTATTTGATGCAAGCCGAGTGTTTGGCAAAAACGGGAGATTATGCAGGTGCAGTAAAATTAATCAATGACATCCGCAAGCGTTGGGGACTGAAATTGTTAGGTCCTACTAGTACTCCTACACAAGACTATGATGGACAAACGTATAATAATGAAGCTACTATAATGAATCATTTGATGTACAAAGCATATCCTTTGGAATTGGCTTTTGAAGGTTTTAATACTAGATTTATCGATTTACGTCGTTGGGGAGTTACAGCTCAAAGATTAAGTTTTCTAAGTACAGAAGTTTACAGCGTAAAGAGTTATGTTTATAAAACGCCAACTGGTGGTACAGCAAGTAGAAACAATAGTTTATTAGTGAAAGGTCCGGGTAATTTGCAATTTACAGAGTTTGTTGAATCTGCAGCGGCTTGGTCAGCAAAAGATTTAGGCTATTTCCCAATACCACAAAACGAAACGCTTAATAATTCAAGTATTAAATAATTTAATATATAAATTCAAACAGGATTGAAAGAATCCTGTTTGGGTTTGTAATAAAAATAAAAAGATGAAAAAATATTTTATTATATCTGCAATGTTTGTACTGGCTTTGTTTTCTGGAAGCTGTACCGAAGACTATGAAATACCGTATAATGATTATGATAGCTTTACATGGTGGGCTTCGCCAAAAATAGTTTACAATACATTAGTTAGACCTGATGCAAGTAATAACGGAGCTGTCGCTGTTGGAAAGTATGTCGCTTTTCAGGATCTTTCAAAAGGGGCTCTTACTCATGAATGGAGCATCAGTGCCGGAAATAGTTTTCTAACTACGGAGTTCACTGAAGCAGATACAGCCAATTATGAGCGTTTTATAAATCCAAATTTAGGTTTGGTTACTACTGATAAATTAGTGTATGTGTTATTTCAAACGTTAGGTGTACATCAAGTAAAGATTAAAAACACTTATAGTCGTAAAGTAATTGGTGCAGTACAAGTTAATGGGGTTTGGACTGCCGAGGCTATTATAACAATAACGGTTGGACCTGTAGTGCCATAAGCTATTTGTATTGATTTTGTAATTTGGTTTCATTTTCTAACTGAATTTGATACTGCCAATAAGAATTAGTTTTTATATAAAAAAGTCTGTAGAATAATATTGTGATCAATTTATTTTATGGGCTTTTTTATTTTTTTAAGGTTATTAATTAAAATTATTTCCAGGATGAAAATAAAAATACTTTTTTGGTTGTTTGTTGGATGCTTATTTTCCATTTTATTAGGAACTGTAGGTAATGCACAAACCAGTCCTAATTTATTAAACGGTCTTTACTACGGTTTTGAAGCCGGTGGTCAAGGCTGGAATACGTCTCAAACGACCAATTGGACTTTCGATGCTTCTAAACCAGCAACTGGAAGTTACAGTTTGAAATTTAGTTCACAACCCCAAACGCTAAGTAGCAAGGATGTTAATTATACCATATCGAAAATAAGAACGGCCGTTAAAAACGGAAAATCTTTTATAGTAGCCTCTTCTTATGAGGGAACCATTGTAGGACTACGCTATGACGGAAAGAAAATCTGGGAGAATAAATTGTCGGGTTTTATGAATCATGATCTTTGGTGTGAAGATATCACGGGTGATGGCATCGATGAGATTTTTGCAGCAAATGCCAACGGAACATTATATTGCTTGAACAATGATGGAACATTAAAATGGCAGTTTAAACAAAATGATGCGCCCATGTACGCGGTATGTGTAGTGAGTAAAAATAATATTCCTTATGTGGTATGCGGTGGTTATGATAAAAATATCTATTACCTAAACGCAGATGGAACATTGAAACAAACCTTGGCATCGGCAACCTATTCTGTAAATACTACTTTTGGTGGGGCGACTGCGCCAAACAGAGTTCATATCGCAAATTTTATTCGAAAAGTAAAAAAAGCCGATGGTTCTGATATTTTGGCTGTTTTGGGTACCAATAACAGTATGCAAGTTACCGGCAATATGTATTTATTTGATGTTTTAGGAACTACTGTGATTACACCTTCTGTCAAAGTAAGTTCTGGAAAACCTGTTGGTGAGATGCGAGTAGTAACTATAAATGGTGCTTCAAAAATTTTGATGGGTAATAGTGCTCACATCAATGACTCCGCTTTTCTTGAATTCGATCCTTTAAATGCATCTACGGCGCAACAAGCGTATGATATTTCGAGTATTAGTAATAAAGTAGGAGGTTTTGGCTATCGTGTATCGCAACCCGAAATTATTCCGAACGGAACTAGTTATCAATATTTCATATTATTTGGCAATCATATTATTTTAATGTCACTGGGTCAAACCATTGCCAATGCCGAAATTTTAGAATGTCCCTACTCTTTCAATGATATGTGGAAAGATCCGCTAACTGGGAATATTATTTTTGCCAGTAGCCAAAGCGGTGGTAGTGATATTCACATAATTGATCCCTCTAAACCAGATTGGAAATTGGCCTATAAAAACATCAGTTCGCCAGGGAAAATTCAAAAAATATTAGACAATACCGCTGCGGTAAATGCAAAGATGAACAGCTTTGTAAAACCAAGTTGGGAGCGCAATCCAATTTCTATTAATTTATTATATGAAAATACTATTGGTTTAAATACAACACTATACAATACGCCAACTTTTGTTTCTCAGTTTTCAACCTCACATGCACAAGACGGAGCGACTTGGGATAGAGCCAATTTAGCTAATTTAAAATACAGAGACACCAGAGATAGCCGTAGAACCTATGATTGGACAGAAGCTCAGGCTTTGAGTTTTATTTATTCTAAAACTACCGCAAATGGTGTTGCTTATTGGGGTGGTCATGGCAATGATCCTTATATGTTTAGTAAGCAAACGAGTCAAAAAGTTATTGATAACACCAGTTCGGTTGCAGGTCGAAAAACAGTTTTGATTTATCCTGAACTAGGAGATGATAGTGCTGATTTTGAATTTGTATTGAATGATTTGTTTTATCCATTAGCAACTTATGGACAAAATAAAAACTTAAAACTGTTTGTTCGTTCCAAAAATATATTTTGGCAAAGTAGTATTTACCTACCTATGTGGTCTCGGTTACTTTCGGGTGAATTTGCCAATGTTTTTGTCCCCTCAATGGAAGAGACAACTGATAAAACAATGGAGTTGAGTTTGGCGGCCAGAATGGGAGTTTGGGCTAGTGGTGCGGTTGATAGTTGGGGAGCAAGAGCGGTACCCGATAATGCGAGTTTTGACAGAATGAGGCAATTTTCGGACCAATCATTAGACAATCATTTTTTAAGACAATTAGTTTATGCAGCAGCCAGCGGCGCACAATATTATGACAATTTTACAAAGCCCGAATTGTTTGCAAAATTATTAGCCAATGGTGCTCTTTTTGTCCCAAAACGTAATGAATTGGTTAGTTTGTCTCCAGTGCATCTCAGCATGTTTGAACCTGACGCTCACTATTTAGAAGAAGGATCAGAAGCCAAATGGTTGACTAATTTTGACCAAACATTTGAAGACGCCAATCCTTTTGTTTTTAGTCGAATGAATGGAAGCTGGCCTGGTGCACCGATTAACGATTGGGATTTTTCAAAATTTGCAGGCGGTATGAAAGAACGCCGATTGAACTTTTTGCCCAATTACCCAAATGGAATGGTACTAATCACGCCACCACAAGCAGGAGCAAAGGCTGACTTAACAGCGCCTAGAGGTTTGATGAAAAACAAGCTACATCCTTTGTATCAAAATATTTTGAAAGAATATTATACTGATGGACATTTCTACTATGCCGCAGATGGTGTTACAAAATACAATGCCAACACCTACTATCAAACGATCAAAACAGAAATTGAAGCTGGTGCTGCCAAAATACCCATTACCGTAACAGGCGATGTGGCTTGGGTAGTGGCGCAAACCGCTCCAAGACATTTACGATTAACGTTGGTTGATAATGGTTATATCAATCCTGATACTCGCATGGCTACAGTGAAATTCAATACCGTAAGTCCCGTTAAAGTGGTGGATGTAGTTGACGGGAAACAATTTTTTCAGACAGGTTCAACGGTGAGTATTGATGTGCCTTGTGGAATGTTTCGCTTTATTGATGTCGAACTAACAAATGATTTGTAAGATGGAAAATTTTAAAAGAGAATATCCGAAAAGGCGTTTTTTATCGATTCGAACTGCGTTTTTTGTTTTGTTGTTTATTTTACAAGCCGCAACTACGGAGGTTTTTGCCCAACACACTCCTTTTGTAATCACTTGTGGGAAAACAATCAATGAATCGAAAATAGCTTTGGACAAAGGAATTTATAAAATGTATGTCAAAGTTTGGATTGATACAGGCGCCTCTTTATTAGGTTTTAAAACAAGTATAAATCCAGTGGAAAATGTACTCACTTGGGAATTTAAGGATGTTGCCAAAGGGCAGTGGGTGACTTTATCAAAGGAGTTTACAGTTCCCAGTGCAGTTGTAAATCAAACTTTTAGTATCGAGGTTTTGGAAGACGAATACAATGGAGCGGGTTATGGCAACTTTTATGTAGATGATTTTTATATCGAATTTATTTCCGTTTTGGGAACAGAAGATTTTAATATAAACGAGGTAGCTATTTTTCCTAGTCCAACCTCAGAATTAGTAAATGTTAATTGTCCCGAAGGAAGCGTAATTACAGTTTATAATATTTTAGGTATTGCTATCCAAAACATTAAACACGCACAAAGTAGTAACACAATTCAAGTTTCAAATTTAGCTTCAGGAATTTATTTTGTAAAAGTACAATTAGACAGCAATCAAACTATTAAAAAAATAGTGGTGAAATAAGGAATTAATAAAATTAGATAACGTCCAGTAACTCTAGTTGTTTTTCTGTAATTATATTTTAATTCTAATCAATTAAAACAAACTGATGATGAAAATGAAATTAGTAGTAGCAATGGTATTATTACGTAGTAGTGTATTCGAATTATCTGCTCAAGAAGTAGTTTTTGATTTTGAAAACGATAACTAAGGAATTTGGACAAAATCTAAATTAGTTTTTAAAATATACTGCGAAAAAGCTGTTTCAGGAAGCAAGTGCTTAAAATACAACTGTACCTAAATGCTAATAAATGAAAACGAAAATTTTCATGTTAAAAATCTTGGTAGTGAAGGCGTGAAATTGAGTGTGGCAACTTGTATGGTTTCTTTGAAAGTTTTGGCAGATGAAAATCTAAAAGCAGGAGGATTTAATATAACAGTTGCAAAGCCATGGACAACTACTAATTTTAAAAGGAATAAAGTAGAAAAAGGAAAATGGATTGACTTATTTCAAGAATTGGTTCTACCTGAAACAAGTGAAAAGTTAAATATAACTGTTTCTGCAAATCCAAAATGGGGAGGGACAGGAATTTTCTATATTGACGATCTTACTATAGTTAAGGAATAATAATTTCCTTTTCAAAACAAGAAAGCCATCAGAAAATATTTTCTGATGGCTTTCTTGTTTTTTATTTAGTTTAAAGACCAAGTACTATGATCAAGACCTTACGAATAAATATAGTGTGTCCAAAGAGTTGATCTGTAAAGAATTAAAAAGGTACAACTAGTATGCTTTTTAATCCTAAGTTTGTCCTGTCTTTACCATAGACCTGATAAATAGCAGTGAAATTATCCTTTTCAGCCATATGCTCTTTATTAAATTTTTTCAGGAATTCGTTGTCTGTAAAATGTTCAATTGTAGCTTTTACCCCCATATCATGATTTGAGAAGAAAATAAAACATTCATTGTTTTTAGGACCTTTAAACCTAGAAACAATAGAGAAATCTTCACTTTCTTTACCAAAGTAGGTGGTGTAAATAGTATCCTTTAAATTTGGATGTCCACTGACAATCAGATGTTGATTTGTAATTTTAAAATAAGGGTTAAAATTATTAAATAATGACGTTAGTTTGGTGTTATTTATATATTGGCCAACATATATTAAGTTTCCATTTTTTAAATCATCTACAGAGATATGGGAAGAAAAACGTATACCAAAGTTGGAATTTAGATCGTAAAATAATTTTGCCACATGTTGTACTGCTATGACTCCCATACTAGTTATATAGGTGTAATTTGCAGGTTTAATTATTTCTTTTAATTCTGAATTATTTTCCATAAAAGCATAATAGTCTTCTGTTGAATTAATGGAGAAATCACGAGTCCAGCCTTCATTATTTGTAATAGTTTTTCCTGTCATTCCAAAAACATCCCCTACGATGAGGGTCGTTGCTTTTTTATTTTTAAAAAATGATTCCCATACTACAGGTGGTTCTGGTTTTAAATTACTAAAAATAAAAATTATACTAAGAGCCACTAGGAGTAAATATGGAATGACATTCTTTAACTTAATTTTTTCTAAAGTTGAAGTATTTGGGGTTAGCTTTTCAAATCGTACACTGTATTGACCTTTGTCAATAATCAATCTCCATTGAATGTCTTGACCATCTGTTTTGTAATATAACTCTATTTTTTTTCTAAGATTATATACATTAACACGTACTCTAGGGTTGTTTTTGTCAGATATTGATTTGTCACCAAAAAATTCTAAATCGATAATGTCTTCCTTTAAGAAATCACCAGCCAAAGTTGCCTTTACTAAATACTTAAGTAAAGCAGAGCTTTTAGGGGCCTTTTGAAACAATTCAGTTTTAATAATATTTTCACAAAGGATAAGTTTTTTTTCGTCTGAAAGCATTCTTATGGTGTTTTTAATGTTGATTTAACGGTTACAAGTACCGTTAAGTAGGGGTTAAATATAGTTATTTTTAACAAGTAGTCTAGTTTTACAGAAAACATTTTAAGTTTTTTAATGGGAGCAAAATTATTAATAAGTCATAATTGTGAATTTATAGATGATATAAATACAGTTAATTATCTAAAATAGTAGATAACGCATGTATTTGTTTTTGGATTTATTTTAAGAAAGCTATACATCTCCCGTTTTGTCTTATAAAATTAGTCTTTGATCACTTTTTAGGACTGCATCATCATTTTATTAAAAAAGGAAGGAGGAAATAAAAGAAAGGACAAATACATAGCAAGAGCTAGAGAATAAAAAGAAAAACCAGAAAGTGCGACAACACTTTCTGGAGGTTCGAAAGCAATATTATTGCGATACCAATTAACATTACTAACCAAATAAAAGACAAAATTATGAATAAAACCTTTAGTCGTTCCAAAAAACGACCAAAAATGACGTTGACCAAAGTTTCTTTAATAATTATGAGAACTTTTGTTTTATTTATAGCAAGTGGTTTAACCTCAGTTTATGCCAATTCTCCGTATGCTCATAAAAAACTGGATATTAATGTTCAAAATCTAACCATTGAAGAGTTATTTAAAGAAATTCAGAATAAAAGTGAATATATCTTTTTATATAAAGATGGAGTTCTAGATGATCACCACAAGGTTTCATTGAATCTAAAAGGAACACAACTCGAAGATATTTTAAATAAATCATTTTCAAATACAGTTTTAGATTACACCATTACAGATAGACAAGTCGTCATTAAAAAGAAGAAGATTAAAGTCGCAGAAAAGAATGTGGATCAGAATTTTTTAGTAAGTGGTGTTATTAATGATGAAAATGGGCAATCAATTCCTGGTGCTACAGTGCTAGAAAAAGGAACGACCAATGCAGTACAGACTGATTTTAACGGAAAGTTCTCTTTGAAAGTTAGGTCTGAAAAGGCTGTTTTAGTTATTTCCTATATTGGTTTTGCTACTCAAGAAATTAGAGTTAATTATCGCACAACAATTTCAGTAAATTTAAAGGAAACCGTCTCAAGTTTAGACGAGGTGGTAGTTGTAGGTTACGGTACGCAACGCAAAGTTAGCGTAACTGGAGCTATTTCCTCTGTTGGAACAGATATCCTAAAACGAAGTCCAGCCCCTAACTTGGTCGGTGCTTTGACTGGTCGTCTCCCCGGTTTAACTGTTATGCAATCTAGTGGCCAACCAGGTAAAGAGGATTTTGATATATATCTACGCGGCGCCAGTACGTTAAATGGTAAATCACCTTTAATATTAGTTGATGGCGTACCTCGTGACAATATCACAATGCTTGATCCTAATGAGATTATGGATGTGTCTATTTTAAAAGATGCCTCTGCAACAGCGGTCTTTGGTGTACGTGGGGCCAACGGTGTGATTTTGATTACAACGCGTATGGGTACCGTAGGAGAACCGCAGTTAAGTTTTTCTGCTTCATTTGGTAGGCAAGATTTCTCTACAGACTATAAAAAATATAATTCTTGGGAACAAGCAGCCTTGGTAAATCAATCTTATAAGAATGATGGATTGGCTTTACCTTATTCTCAAAGACAAATTGATAATTACAAAAATCAAGTAAGTGATTATTATCCTAATACAGACTGGTTTGCTGTGTACTTTAAACAATTTGCACCCCAGAGTAGATACAACGCCAATCTTTCTGGTGGTACGGAACGTGTGAAGTATTTTATAAATTTGGGTTTTACACAACAGGGTAGTGTAGTAAAAATAGAGGACAAGGATGTTTTGGGTTATGATGCTTCTTTCCGCTTAAATCGTTACAACTTCCGTTCTAACTTGGATATTAAGGCCAATGATTGGATTAAGGTAGGTATTAAATTAGCAGGATATATCAATAAGGTAAATGAACCTAATAGTTTTAATAACACATATGGTAGTGCCTATAATTATTTTGGACGAGTATTTAACCAACAATCAACTACACCTGGTCCTTTTGTTACCGATCAAATGGTACAAGATTATGGTTTAGTACCTAATACTTTAATGGGCGGCCAAGAAAGTCTTTATGGTGAGATTAACAATCAAGGTTTTCATCGTAGTGATCAAAGTACTTTAAACGCTACAACTTCCTTGGATTTTGATTTAGGTTGGATGGTAAAAGGACTGTCTTCTAATGTACAAGTGTCATTTGATACGGATAATCAAACCGAAGTTTTTGGTAAAATGGGTAATGGTTTTAATGCAGGTTACAACTTATATACGTATGGAAATAATGAAGAGGTTGATCCTATTACTGGAGAAGGGCATGATATTATAACTTTTATACAGGCTTCAGACTTTGGTAACCATAAAATTAACACCAATAAAAGTTATGCTTTTTCTTATAAACTAAATGCGCAATGGCGTATTAATTACAAACGCATTTTTGCAAAGAAACACCATGTTGGTTTCATGGCTTTGATGCAACGTGATAATAAGGAGATTAAGAGTGGCTCAAGTATGTTCTTATTACCTTATAATGTTATTGGTTTGGCCAGTCGAGCCAGTTATGCTTACGAAGACAGGTATATGGCTGAATTTAATATTGGATATAATGGTTCTGAGCAGTTTGCAAAAGGTAGACGTTTTGGCGTTTTTCCTGCGGGCTCTGTTGGATGGATGGTGACAAATGAAAAATTCATGAAAAATTTTAATTTTCTTTCAAAATTGAAATTTCGTGCTTCTTATGGTAAAGTTGGTAGTGATAATATTGGGGGCAAACGTTTCTTATATATGGATATGAATCAAATTGCGGGTAATGGGCAAAATAATAATATAGGAAATGGCAACACAGTGAACGAGTCACAGATTGGTAATCTTGATTTAACTTGGGAAATAGCCTATAAGCAGAATTATGGTGTTGATCTAGGTTTCTTTAAAAATAAATTGACCTTGGGTTTAGATTACTACAAAGAGAGACGGGAGAACATCCTGATTGGAAGAAATTCGGTATCTACGATTATAGGTGTTCCCACAGCTATTATGCCAAAAGTAAACATGGGACGTGTTGATAACCATGGATATGAAATTGAATTAGGGTACAAGAATAGGTTGAATAAAGATTTATACATCTCTGCAAAAACATCTTTCAGTTACAACAAGAATACAGTAATTGAAAGCGATGAATTAGATAAAGGATCTACGTTTGCTTATGGTTATAATCAAGAGGGTTTCTCAATAGGTCAAAACTTTGGTTATAATATTGATTGGAACTCACCGGGTAAAGGTTATTTCCTTTCTCAATCTGAGATAGACAGTTATGCTCAATACAATGGTGTTCAGCCTCGTGTCGGTGACTTTGTTTATAAAGATATCGCTGGTGCAGTTGATGCAAACGGGAATACTATTGCAGACGGTATAATAGATAGTAAAGATGTTTCTCCAATCGGTAAACCAAGTCTACCGCGTTACAATTACAGTTTATCGCTCAATGTAAATTATAAAAACTTTGATATTAGTGCATTATTTCAGGGTATAGGTAATAGTTATAATTATTATGATGGTTATGGTATCAACCAAGCTCAAACATTATCATTCCAAAAAGTACACGAACATGCTTTTAATCCTGATATGGTAGAAACTAACGCTGATGGTCAATTGTACTATGCAGGTGGTGCTATTACTTATCCGGCATTATCTACTAAAAATAATAACAGTAGTGTATCAAGAAATGATTTTTTTATAGCTAACCGTAGATTCATCCGTTTAAAGAACTTTCAAATAGGCTACACTCTTCCAAAGAAATGGAGTAAATCAATCGGCATGCAAGAATTCAGGTTCTATGCTAGTGGATTAAATTTACTGACATGGAGTAAATTACCTTTCGACCAAGTTGATCCAGAGCAACGTAGTGCAAGTTCTGTAATGCCCATTCAACGTACAATAAGTGTTGGCGCTAATATTAGATTTTAATTTTAAACAAAGAAAATGATGATGAACAAAACATATTATGTCGTTACCATATTAATACTTTTTGGCTTTAACAGCTGTCAAGATGTTTTAGATGTAGCGCCTGAAGGACAACATTCACTTGATGAGATTTTCTCTGATGAAAACACTACTGGTGCATATCTCAATTCATGTTACGATTCAATGAATAAACACGGTTTTGAGTATAGTAAAGGTGGAAGTAGAAGCGGCCCACCTATTACAATGGCTGATAATTGTTATTTTTATGATAGTTGGGGAAATACTCAATATGATGGTTTTACAAATACTTGGGGTATAAGCCCAGTTTGGTCAGATAGTCAGTTTATAGGACATACGTTATGGGACTTGAATAATCGCAATATTCGTCGTTGTAATATCTTTTTGGCCCGTATGGCTGATCCAAAGACCGTAGTTCCTGATGAGCAGACACGCTTGCAATGGACAGCAGAAGTAAAAGTTCTGCGTGTATATTATTATGAAGAGTTGATTAAAAATTACGGACCTCTTCCAATAATAAGTGAAGTGAAATCCGCTAGTTATGACGGAGCAGATCTTGATCGTTCAATGAGTTACCATGATTGTGCCCAATGGATTTTTAAGCAAATAGATGAAGCGGTTAAAGAACCTAATTTACCTTGGCGTTTTAATAATTCTAATGATAAAAGTAGAATGACAAAGGGAATTGCCTATGCTATAAAATCAAGAGTTGCTGTTTTTATGAGTAGCCCCTTGTTCAACAATGGTCAAAATTATTGGTCAGAAGCAGAAACGATAACAAAAGATTGCTTAAATCAATTACTTAGCCATAATTATGAGTTGTACAAAACGGTAAGTGACCCTGCTCTTTATGGGACAAATGCTTATCGTGAATTATTTTGTAAAAAGGTTGATTATAGTGATAATCCTACCAATAAGGAGAATATTTATGAAAGTAGGACTGAAATCGATACTTATAATTACATGCAGTGGTTATATGGTACACCCATTAATAGTGATAAACGTTCAGGATTAAACCCAACGCAGGAGTTAGTTGATAGTTATCCTATGGCTGATGGTTCTTATGTTTTGGATCTAGAAAACCCTTATTCAGATGAGAAACATTTGCAACCCAATTTCAACACTACTTCTTCCTATGATGAACAGAACCCCTACGTAAACAGAGATCCACGGTTCTACGCTACGGTTCGTTATAATGGTAGTCAAACTATAAATTCTAAGAAAGTTATGACCGATTTATGGACTTTTTATAGCGGTAATTGTGGTATTAATCCAAGCGATAAAAAACGAACTAAAACAGGTTATTATGATAATAAATATCGTCCTGAAGATCTAAGGAGAGGTAAATGGACTTTGAAGGCTTCCTTCCCAATTTATCGTTTAGCGGAATTGTATTTGAATTATGCTGAAGCTGCTATAGAATCCAATCATTTAGATGATGCTCTTATACTTGGACTTAACCCTATTCGTGATCGTGTGTATATGCCACACATTACATATACTAGTCAAAATGATTTACGCTTAAAGTATAGAAATGAACGTCGTATAGAAATGGTTTATGAAGAAAGGCGTTATGAAGATATTCGCCGTTGGCATAATCCGGGTGAAGAAGTTTCTGAATTTCGCTGGACTACTGGTATGTGGATAGATTATAACGGTACTGTAAATGGAAAAGGGATGCCTACCAAAACTCCAGAGATAAATGATTTTACCTATAAACGTGTTATTTGTGGTGACGGTTGGGATTATACTAACAATACATGGACAGGGACAGGGAGAGAACGTATGATTTATGATTCCAAGTATCTATTAAGTCCTATTCTTCAACCGGAAGCTATTCGTTTAGAATCGGTTACTGGTAAAAAGTGGCAAAACCCAGGATGGGAGTAATCTATTATCATTATTATAAATTAATAAATTTAATTTTATGAATCTAAAGAAATATTTATTTGGTTTTTTATGCTTCATTTTCATAGGCTTTATGTCTGTGCAACATGTTAGCGCACAGGCAACCAATATAACGAACATAAAAAGTTTGAACGGTAAGATAATGGATGTTTATAATCATCCACTTTCTGGAGTAGTTGTTTCCGTATCTGGAGAAGAACGTGGAGCAATAAGTAATGCTGATGGTACCTTTACTATACTGGGAGTATATAAAAGTACCGATGAGTTTACCTTTAAAATGCTTGGCTATAGGACATTGATCACAAAGTTGAGCGAACAAACAGATTTAAACGTAAACATGGATAGAGATGTGTCCAATAGTAACCAAGTAATTCCTCTTTTGCGTGATAGTCGTGAAAATTATACACTAGGGGCATCAGCTGTTACCATCAGCGGGGATGAATTACGTCGTACACATCAACGTACAGTTTCTGCTGCTTTGGCAGGTCGTTTCCCTGGTTTGTACGTTACTACAAATAGTAGTGAGCCTGGTAATGAGACATACGGATTTAATATTCGTGGTAAATCTACTGTTAATGGTGGTGGTGTTAAAGTACTTGTTGATGGAATGGCATTAGGTATAAATTCCGTCCGCCCTGAAGATGTAGAAAGTGTAACGGTGCTTAAAGATGCTCCCGCATTGGCACAATATGGTATGGATGCGACAGGGGGTATTATTCTTATTAAAACGAAAGTTGGTGAGAGTGGACGTCCTAAAATTGTTGTTAGTGTAGATTATCAGGTACAACAAGCATTAAAAACTCCTGATATTCTGTCTTCAGGTGATTATGCTGAATTATATAACGAAGCAAGTTTAAACGATGGTGGTATTGCTAAATATACTGCTGAGGATATTTCTAAATTTCGTTCAGGAGAAGATAGAAACCTTTATCCTGACAACAATTGGTATGAAAGGTTCACAAAACCAGATTTGAGCAGTGTTAATGTTAATGCTTCTGCTACTGGTGGTGGTGAATATGTGAAATACTACACAAGTATAGGCTACCAGAAAATTGGCAGCCCGTTCAACACAGAAAGTGCATTAGAAGATTATGGTCGCAATAAAATTAACTTGCGTTCTAATGTTAATGTAAAAGTAACTGATTTTATTCATGCTTATGTAAAGTTGAATGCTACGGTAGATCGTAATTACTTTAACAATGCAAATGGAGGAGAAACAGGTGTTATGTCATCTTTATTTGATTTGGCTCCTACTATTTATGGGCCGTTAACTCCCTATGTCAGCGAAACTAATCCTGGTGGAAAAGTAGTTGTCACGACTAACGAGACAAACCCGACTTACGGGCGTTTGAATAGAAGCGGTTTCAAGAAAACAACAAGTCTTGATCTGACTTCGATCTCTGGTCTAAATTTTGATTTGGGTAGTATAATAAAGGGTTTGTCTACATTTGGTGAGATTAAATTTCATACTTACTCTAATTCAAACATGATGGGTAATACAGATTATGAACGTTGGACTCGTGACTTAACTGATGTTGATAATTTGGAATTTTTCAAATATGGTACTTCTATTCGTAATCCATTGGCATTCGCTAAATCCGTAAGTAATAATTTACGTTTTGAGTATGAATGGGCCGTTGATTATAAACGTCAATTTGGAAATCATGGTATTCATGCCAATGCTTTCTTCCATGAAGATTATATCAATGGAGATAACATTACAGAAGATTTACCTGAATATAAAATTACTTATGGTTTCTTGGCTAATTATTCTTATAAGAATTTCTTCTTTGCAGATTTCGTAGGAAGTTATGTAGGATCAGAACAGTTTGCACCAAGTGAGCGTTGGGGGCTCTTTCCTTCTGCAGATGCCGCAGTAGTATTGTCTAATTTAAGTTTCATGAAAGATAACAATACTCTTACCTTTTTGAAGCTTCGTGCTTCTTACGGTATAATTGGTAATGATAACTTTGGCGGTGATCGTTTCTTGTACAAAGATAATTTTCATGGTGGTGGATCCATACGTATTAAAAATGCAGGCAAAGCTTATATCGAAGACCAATATGGTAATCCATTACTAACATGGGAAAAATCATATAAAACTAATTTTGGTATTGATGCTTCAATTTTAAACATGTTTACTTTAAACTTCGATTATTTTATTGATAATACAGATAATATTTTGATTTCTGACGCAACTATTCCTTCTACTATAGGTATGAATTCAGACGATCGTGCTAAAATAAATTCGGGTAAAATAGATAGCCATGGTTTCGAAGCCGCTTTAGGTTGGAGCAAGGAGTTTAACAAAGACTTTGGTGTTGGATTAAAAGGCCATGTGGGGTATTATCAAAATGAGGTAAAAGATTTAGGGGAATTACAAAACCCAGAAGATTACGCATATAGATATCGTAAAACAGGTTACCGATTAGGCCAGCGTTTCGCTTATCAGGTTGATTACAGTAATGGTAACGGCTATTTCAATTCTCAAGATGAGATTGATAACTCAGGTTTAGTTTATCAAGGACAAGCACCTCGTCCTGGAGATTTCATTTATAAAGATGTGAATGGAGATGGAACTATTGACGCTGCTGATCAAGTAAAAATGGGTGATACGGGTAGTCCTCAAGTAGAATGGGGTTTTGAAGCTAATCTTCGTTTTAAAAACTTTGATTTTTCTATGTTATTACAAGGCTTAGGTAAATTTGATAAATTCAACAATGGTGTCGGGTATTATAGTAGCTATAATAAAGGAACATTCTTTGCTGATAATAAGAATGCCTGGACGGCTCAAAGATATGCAGACGGAAGTATGATTGCAGGCCCAGCCTTGACGCTTTCTGGGAGTTCAAGCTATCGTTCTAATGATTATTGGTCCGAAAGCAAAGCCTTTTGGCGAATAAAAAACATAGAAGTTGGGTATTCTTTACCTAGTGAATTAACGAAGATATTATCAATTAGTAATCTTCGAATATATGCAAGCGCAGTTAATTTATTGACTTTTGATAATTCAAAGTCAGGTGATGTTGATATTGAAAATAATAATGTAACGAACTTCCCTACGCAACGTTATTTTTCTGCAGGAATTAATGTAACATTTTAAAATATTAAAAAGATGAAATTTAAAATAAAACTCTTAACAGCTTTTTCTATAGGGCTTTTATTCACCTCGTGTAATGATACATTTGATTATGGTGAAGACAATCGTGTAAGTTATGATTATATTTTTTCTGATTATGGAGGAACGGGAGATTATGTGAATACATGTATGTCGCATATTCCCGCATTGGCTAACTGGAGAGGAGGAAACTTCTTAGCTGCATTTACAGATGAAGGTCAGGATGGTTCTTCTAGTAAACAGGCTAGTGCTCAATGGAAATATTACGATGGTCAAATGACGTCGTCAAATAATTTTATGGGGAACATTTATGATGGTATGTATGAAGGCATTCGTAATTGTAATATTTATTTAACTAATTATAACCCTGATATTTATTATAAGTTACCGGAACTTAGAGGAATATGGAAAGGTAACGTACTTTTGACTCGTGCATTTTACAAATGGCTTTTGGTGAAACACTACGGTCCATTACCCATGAATAATGAGATTTATAGTTTAGATCATGATTATTCTAAAGATGTGCGACCTAGTTACGCCAATTGTGTAGAAAGTATAATAGCTGATATTGATTCGGCTATGCTTGAAGATGACCTTCCTTGGAGTGTAAATAATAACGATAATGAAGGTACTTTGACAAAGGGTTTTGCGATGGCTTTAAAATCACAAGTAGCTTTATATGGGGCTAGTAATAATGCAATAGAATGGTCACAAGCTGCAACTATTACTAAAGATTGTTTAACTGCTCTAAAGTCACATAATTATTCAATTTATAAGGTGGCTACTAATGCTTATCAAAATGCTGGATCTCTTAATTCTTATCAGGATATGTTTTTAATTCATCCCGCACTTAGTTCAAATCGAATCAATACGGAATATATTTATAATCCGAACGGTACGTTGAATCTTTGGCAAAAATATGGTTTACCTATGAATGCTTCAAACGGAGTTACTACTTCTGGATTTTGTCCTTCTCAAGAATTGGTTGATGCCTATGAAACAAGCGATGGTGTGCCTATTTTAAATCAGAAGACTCCATATCTGGATAATGAGCATCTGCAGCCCAACTACAATCCGGCTGCTCTAAAAGCTAATGGTGGTTTATATGATCCTGAATCCCCATATCAGAATAGAGACCCGCGTTTGCATGCAACGATCATTTGCAATGGTGATAATTTTGATTTAACAAATGGAAATAAACCTGTTGAAACATATGTTGGAGGTAATAATGGCTTTAGTACAAATAATGAACAATATACAAATACGGGTTATTATTTAAGAAAATTCAGTCATTGGGGGTCAAATAAGAACGTAAATAAGGATGGTACTTGGCCTTATTTCCGTTTGGCAGAGATGTATTTGAACTTTGCAGAAGCGTCATTCGAGGCAAATGGTGTTAATTCCGAAGCTAAAAGCGCAATTGATGCCGTTCGTGATCGTGTTGATATGCCCGCTTTGCCTACCGGATTGAGTCCCGAGGATTTTCGTTTACGTTTGCGTAATGAACGCCGTGTAGAATTTGCTTTCGAGGAAGAACGTTACTTTGATTTGCGTCGTTGGAACATCCAAAATGAAAAGGAAGGTATCATTACTGGTATGAAGATTACGAAGGTTAACAGTGATCTAAGCTATGAACGTGTTGTTGTTCAAAAACGTAATGTTACAGAACCTAAATATAGAGTAATGCCCATACCAAGAAATGAAGAACTTAGGTATGCTAAATATGGTATAAGCTGGCAAAATGAAGGTTGGCAGTAATAAAGCTAGCTACTAAGAATTAGAAATGTAAAGAAAGGGTTGCGTCAAATAATTGACTCAACCTTTATCTTCGAGTTCCTGTTAATAGTGAGTTGAATTAATGTTCTGAAGATCTACGCAAGCACGTAAACTGAGAACTGTAGTAAATACCCTGTAAGAAGCTCCCTATTTAGGGTTTGCACCTAATGATTGATGGTCTTGAGACAAGATTATAGTTCTACCTTATTTTGGTTAATGCCCTCTGTTACGATTTTTAATAGAGGTTGTATTTATCAATAAACATAACAAACTGATTTAATCCTAAAAACTAATGAAAACAAATAGTACCGCTTATTTTACGGTCTTTTTTATGTGCCTTTTTGTACAGCAAATAACTTATGCCCAGAGAGTTCCCAAAATAAATATTGAAGATTTTAAAGGGACGGAAGAAGATGCAGTAAAAAAAATTGATACGCTTGAAATCTTGATTTCAAAAGCAGAGACTGAAGGTCTTGATGTCACCAAAGAAAAAATGACTATTAGCACCGCTAAAATCTTTTTGCTTTATGCTAACTGGGATGAAAATAATAAAGAATTGAATGAACCTTTATTAAAAACAATACAATCATTTCATCAAACTACGGCAGCGAACTTAGCAGAGCATCTCGCAACCTTTGAACGCAGTGAGGTTATTATGATGGTCGAAGAAGCTATAAGCACAGTAAAAGCTATCATTAATGGGGATGTCATTAGAAGATCCATACCTATTATAGATTGGTCGAAGGTCTCTGTAGTAAAAAACGAATTAATTGAAAATGGAAAACCTGTATTTTTAAATGATTATACATGGAAACCAGGAAGTGCCAGTACTTATAATTTAAATGAATATCTTGGAAATTTAAGTACATTTTACACAGCCCCTAGTCACGTTGCTAATGAAAGTGGCGCCATAGCTTCTTATATTTTAAATGACTTAAATAGTAAACCTTCAGGGACTATTGGAGGTGTTTTTATAGGACAAACTAGCGTTCCAAACTGGTTAAAAACAAAATATCCTACTATCAATAAAGGTGGAAGTGAATTTTTTAAATATGACATAAGTAGTCCTGGTATGAGAGAAATTATGCAAAAGCTTCTCGCTGGTGTTGGTCCCATTATAAAAGGAAAAAACTACAACAAACTAGGGTATATGTTGACAAATGAACCTCATTGGAATATTTCTGGTACTTGGGATGTTGTTGAATTCTCTGATTATGCAAAGGACAGTTTAAGAACTTGGCTAAAAGATAAACATAAAACCATTGAAAATTTAAATATACGTTGGGGTAAAAATTTCACAAGTTTTGATGATGTTATTATTCCATCACTACCCATTAACGAATCTGAAAGAGGAACTCCTGTTTGGTATGATTTAATCAGATTTAATCAAGACCGCGTTGCAAGTGGGTACCAATTTATGGCCGATGAAATTAAGAAAAATGATCCAGAAGGTAAATCTCATATTAAAATAATCCCAGGGTTCTTTACAGGAGGAAGTAGACACAGTGGTATTGATTTTGAGCAATTAACAAATATTACAAGTACAATAGGTAATGATGCTGGAACCCATAATTCACGTATGTGGGGGAGCCAAGAAAAATGGGAAGCGCGTTACTCTTATCACTGGAGAGAACTTTCATTAAGTTATGATTTCTTAAGATCTGTTGCCCCCAATAAAATAAACTATAACTCTGAAAGCCATTTTTTATCCGCTGGCTCATTTAGAGATTTGTTTCTAAGTCCTTCTTATGCCAGATCTGCGTATTGGTTAGCAACTTTACAAGGAATGAATGTTTCTCAATCATGGTATTGGCCTAGAGAAAGCGATGGTTCTATTAGAGCTAAAGAAGGTAAAGGTTATGCAGGGTCAAACGTTCAGCAACCAAGAATTGTCAATGAGATTGCTTCTACTTATATGGATTTAAATGCTAATGCTGACCATATTTCTGCACTGCAACACAAGAAACAACCTATTAGAATATTCTATTCTGAAAGCGCTGCAATAAATAGAGGAAGTTTTATGGACGATATCTTCGATATTTATGAAAGTCTTTATTTTGAAGGATTATCTATTGGTTTTGCTACTGAAAATATCATTAAAACTCAAGCCAATTCTAACTGGGATGTTATACTTATATATAATACAGAATCCTCAACCATAGCTGAAATGGAGGCTTTACAGTTGTATCTAGACAATGGAGGTACTGTAATATTGGACTCTAAGAGTCTTAAAAAAGATGAATACGGAAAAGTACATATGCTGGTTTTAAACAATGATAAAGGAGGTGTGTTAACTACAGTATCAACTCTATCAGATTTTGCTGTAAAAGCTAAAAATATAGCGGATACTAAACATCGATTTCCAAGTATAACACTCTCAGAAACGAATAGTTTAGGCTTGAAAGGCTGCGTTTGGAGAGCTTACACTAGTATCGATGGTAAGGAGATTATATCCATTGTTAACATCGGGAAAACGCAAGCATCAGTAACACTTGGCTTAAGAGGAGCTACAAATGCGATAACGTGTGTGAATCTATTAACAGGTGAAAAATTAAATGCCGATTTCACAATGAAGCCTGAAGCTGTTTTATTGTTGGAAGTTAGAGAGAAAACAGCTGAGGATAATAAATTTACGATTACAATTAATGGAGAAACCTGTGTTGGTGAAAATAATGGAAAAATCAATATTATTCCAGATGTAGAACAAAACTACATTGCTACCTTCAATGGTACTGATAGCAATTTTACAGATGATTTAACTCTTGAAGGCGTAAGTCCAGGAACTTATAATTTATGTATTTCTGTTGCGGGCGAAACCTTTATGCAATGCTACAGTTTAAAGGTTGAAGCAGCTACAACGATTACAGGTAAATCATCATTGATTTCGAATATGATTGCAGTTGAATTAGAAAAAGGAACACCACCTTTTAGCATTGATGTAAATGGAAAAATGGTTTATGAAACCTATTCGGATGCTTTTTCAATAGGGGTTAATCAAGGAGATAAGGTTCAGATAAAATCGAGCATTGCCTGTGAAGGAGTCCTATTAGAAACGGTTGATTTCTCGGGCTATATTAAGGCATTTCCAAATCCAACTACTGGTTCCGTACAGTTTGCGCTACCTATTCCAGGTAAAGAGATTACAATCAATCTATATAATACTCAATCGAAATTATTATCATCAAAAGTATATCCTGTAATGGGTGGAACAGTAGAGCTAAGTGTAGGAGATAAACCTGTAGGGATTTATTTTGCAAAAGTACTAGGGGAAGTACCTATCAATATTAAAATTATAAAAAATTAGTCTGATGAAAAATATAAAACATATAGTACTTGCAGGTATTTTGGTATGTTCTTGTTCAGGTGATGGAGCAGACTCTGGTGGACAAACAGAAAATAAGGCTCCATCTAAAGTGTCATCGTTAACATACCCGACGAATAATTTATTATGCATCTCAAATACATTAGATTTTCAATGGGAAGCTTCGTCAGACCCTGATGGAGATACTGTTTCTTATGTATTGGAAGTTTCAAAAAACAATCAATTTTCAACTATAGATCAATCATTTTCTGTTTCGGGAACTACTAAAACGGTAACATTAGAAAAAGGTGTTGCCTACTATTGGAGAGTTAAAGCAAAAGATAGTAAGAATTTAAGTAGCGATTTTTCTCCTGTTTATAAATTTTATACTGAAGGTATTGGAGCTATAAATCATTTGCCTTTTTCTCCAGATTTAATCTTTCCGGTATTAAATTTAGTGACTTCTAGCAGTACTGTCAATTTGAGATGGAATGCTAGCGATGTAGATAATGATGCATTAAAGTATGATGTTTATTTAGGAACATCAAATCCTCCACTAACTAAAGTTGGCGAAAACCAAAGCATAAATAATTTAATTATGAATTTGAATGCTGCAACAAATTATTATTGGCAAGTAGTTGTGAAAGATGGAAAAGGTGGAGTGACTATTGGACAAGTTTGGAATTTTAAGACGAATTGAAATTAGAATTTTTATATAGGACCTCGAAAATTACCTTACAAAAACCAGTACGATTATCAGATAATTAAAAAAAATATAGTTTCATTAAGGGGGGTAATATTATTGGGTTACTTTTCTTGTATGGTTTAAAACAAGCATAAGAAAGTCAGTGGCCTTTAACTAGATGAACTAGGTAAATTAAACCATTGTTAATACCTAAAAATAAGTATGAAAATACTTTCACAACTAGATAAAACTCTAAAATGAGAGATTGTGAAGTATACAATAAAGAAAAAGAATCCATCATTAATTAAATCAAAAAATCATGAAATTAACTACTATAAATCAACTATTGTCATTTTTGGCAATAGCACTACTGTTTTCAACATCCGAAACATTTGCGCAGAATGAAAGTGATTTTTATATCCCATTTACCGGTGGTATTACAAAAAATCTAAAAACTGATTTTGGAGTTGATAATCTATTTTCTACGGATGATTCCCAAGCATTACGTGATGCTATTGATGCTGTTGCCGCTGTGGGTGGTGGAAACATCTACATTCCCGAAGGGAATTATACCTTTCAAGGTATTGGTAACCTGAAATCTAATATAAATATTATTATTGATGCTGGAGTGGTGATTAGACCATTGGGCGGTCCAACAAAATTTTCGATGTTTCTAATTGGAAATGACGAACCACTTGTTGAAAACTGGAGCATAACAGGTGTTGGAGGAAGGTTTACGATTGACTTAACGCAGACTGAAAATCCCGAAGTTTTTGTTTTTACAGTAAACAATGTTAAAAATTTCAAATTATCTGATTTCAACATATTAGATAAAAAAACAGAATATTCAAATATAGCAATTGGACCAGCTAAATATAAAGGAACTTGGTGTTTTCCTGAAAACGGTGTTGTAGAAAATTGTGATGCAAATGATTGTGATTATGGTTATGGTTTAATGCAAATGCAAGCTGGGAAACATATTTATTTCAATAATATTTCAAGCACAGGAGGAATTCCCTTAAGACTAGAATCAGGTTGGAATGCTATACAAGGGACAATTGCTAGAATTGATGATATATACGCTAGGAATGTTCGTTGCTATAATGGACAAAGTGCTGTATTTTTAAGTCCACATACTATGAAGCAAGGAGTTGTTGATATACGAAATATTACCACTGTCGCTTGCGAATGGGCTGTTAAAACTGAAAATGGCTACGCTACATCAGCCCAGGCTACTAAAGGTCATACTCCTGGAAGTTTCGATGAAAATTCTGTTATTGCCAATATCAATGCCACTTATGGTGATAATGCAACAGTAAGATCGCAGGTTCTAAGATATATCCCTTGCGAACTTAGGAGCCTTATTGGGCCATACCGAAGTATAGATAGAACTTATCCTGCACCTTCGGTTGCACCTATTGGGGATTTGGCTCCTTTGGCAAGTAAAGGTACTTACCAGGTCAAAATCTGGGATGTTAGACATTCGGGTTACATGGATTTTGTTCCTACAATCGTGAATGAAAGCGGTGATGATTATGAAGATTGTACCACATCAGTTTGGAATCCTAATCCAGGAACCATTTCAGATAGATTCAATTTACTATCGCTAGTTGCTCCTCCTACTGTTAACAAAGATGATAATGTCAACTTATCAATAAATTATCAGGCTGATAAAAATGCAGATATATATTTTCAATTATTAAACAATAGTACAGGCAAAGTTGAGTCATCTACCAAAGCAACGGTTGAAGCTGGAAAAGGTACAAAAACGGCAACGGTACTAGTACCGTCTTCTCTTGATGATGGTGAATATGTTTGGAAAGTTTACGTTACTAAAATAGATGGAACAGTAGAAGATGATCAAGAATTTACGAGTGTAATTGTTGGAGAAAAACTAGGTGTAGATATGGTGAATATTGGAAACGCATTGTTAAATGATTTTGTTGTTTATCCAAATCCAACTTCAGAAATTATTAACATCAAAATAAATGACATTACAAATACATCTGAAATTATTGAAATATTTAATATTCTAGGCGATCGTCTTTATGAAAAATCAATAGCATCTAGGTCTCTATGTCAGATTAATGTTTCGGGCTTTCCTGCAGGGCTTTATTTTATTAAAATTGGAACTAGCTCAAAATCTATAGTTATTAATTAATCATCTTTATTTGTGATGAAATTCAATTATTAAGATGAATTAAGAATTAAATAAAAGTAGAATGAGACAAACTAAAATATTGTAACAATACATAGACTATCATATACGGATTAAAGTGTGACGAAGCACTTTGATCCACACTTGATAAACTAACTAATGATCACTAATTTAATCCAAATTCATTTTTTTGTCTGTGATGAACAATATTTAATGGAGTTTAGAAGTAAAATAAGGAATTAAATTTGAGAATACTACCTATTTACAAAGGATTGTAAACAAAATTTAGAATTAATTTATTAAAAATATAAAAATGAGATATAGAACGATAAAAGGAAGTGATTTTTTAATGCTTTGCCTTTTTATTATTGGGAGTGCAAATTTATATACCGATCAAAAACAGTCGAATATCCTGTTTATTATGATTGATGATTTGCGTCCCGAATTAGGTTGTTACGCTTTGCCGCAGATCAAAACTCCCAATTTAGATCAACTTGCCACTCGAAGTACTTTGTTTAATAATGACTATTGGACAAGTTTGGAATTTTAGTACGAACTAGTTTTATTAGCAAAACAAATAAATAGCAAGAATTAATGAAAAAATATATTCTATTATTAATCTTATCAGTGGGTATAGGATTACACGCTCAAGCTCCTTTTTTACAACATAGAAATCTAATCAAAATTGAAAATTGGAAATTTTTGAAGGGGGTTACTAATGATGCAGAAAATCCCATTTTCGATGATGTTCAATGGCAAAATGTGAAAGTTCCGCATACCTATTCTATGGATGCCATCAATGATATTGGCTATTACAAAGGTGAAGCTTGGTACAGAACTACATTTGAGGCAGCTGCGTCTATGAACGAGCAACGTACCTACATCCGTTTTGAAGGCGTTGGTCAAGAAGCAACTGTTTATTTAAACGGAAAAAAAATTGGCACACATATAGGAGGCTATTCTGCTTTTTGTTACGAAATTACAAACTTGATTAAAAGTAAAGGTCAAAATGTTTTGGCAGTAAACGTGACCAATGCACCCAATTTTAAAAGAATTCCTGTCGATGATGCTTTATTCAACCATTATGGTGGAATCTATAGACCTGTACAGTTATTTTCTACTCCAAAAAGTGCAATAACTCCAACTTATTTTGCTAGTTCTGGGGTTTTTGTAGAAGCTACAAAAGTAACTCCTGACAAAGCACAAATGGAGGTACGAACACATTTAAGTTTTATTGATAATCAGTCCAATAGTATTCTGAAATACAGCTTGAAAAATGCCGAAAATAAGGTTGTATTCGAAAAAACAAAACCTTTAAACACAATAAGTAAAGATACAATCATCGTTAGTCAGTTCGAAATTGCGAAACCGATTCTTTGGAATGGTCGTATCAATCCACATCAATATACCTTAGATGTTCAATTGATTACAGACGGTTCAGTTGACAAAGTCAGTCAGAAATTCGGAATAAAAACTTTTGCTATAGACGGTGATAAAGGATTTATTTTAAATAATAAAGAGTACCGTTTAAATGGGGTTAGTAAACATCAAGAATGGGAACAAGTGGGGCCAGCAGTAAGCGACGAAAATCTGGTTGCCGATATGGAATTAATTGATGAAATTGGTGCTACATCTTTGCGATTGTCGCATTATCAACATTCGGATAAAACCTATGAATTAGCAGACAAAAAAGGGGTACTTGTTTGGTCAGAAATTCCATTTGTACATGATTGGAGTAGTCGAGAAGCTGGAAATGCCAACCAACAATTAAAAGAATTAATACTGCAAAACTATAACCACCCCAGCATTTTTGTTTGGGGATTATGGAATGAGGTTAGGTCTTGGAATGGAGATAAAGCTCCGGCTGTAGTCTTGACCAAAGAATTAAACCAACTGGCACACAAACTAGATAAAACAAGAATGACCACTTCGGCTAGTGATAGAGACATGGTGGATGATATGGGTGGAATTACAGACCTCCAAGCGTGGAACAAGTATTTTGGTTGGTATGGTAATTCTATCGAAGAAATGGCTACTTGGTTGGATAAATCACATCTTGAACATCCCGAAATTAAAATTGGTTTAAGTGAATATGGAGCGGGAGGGAACATAAACCATCAAGACATAACAAAATTAGATAAACCCAAAGGGAATTATTTTCCTGAAATGGAGCAATCGAGATACCATGAAATTACTTGGAAAATCCTAAAAGACCGTCCTTTTGTTTGGGGGACTTTCGTTTGGAATATGTTTGATTTCTCAGTAGCAGGTTGGAATAGAGGAGGAATTAAAAATTTAAACCACAAAGGGCTGGTTACATTTGATCGAAAAACAAAAAAAGATGCTTTTTATTTTTACAAAGCCAATTGGAGTAAAGCGCCAGTACTTTATATTGCGGAACGACGAAATAATGTAAGAACCACTGCAATGACCAGCATAAAAGTATATACAAATCTAATAAAGGTCACTTTATATGTTAATAACAAAAAGATAAAAACACAAAAACTAGAATCAGACATAAATGTGATAACATTTGATGCTATTACACTTAATAAAGGGAAAAACGAGATAAAAATAATTTCTGCAGATAAATCTTCAAAATTGGAAGATGAGGTCAAATGGGAACTTAAAAATTAAAAGAATGAAAAAGCTAGTGTATCTTTTGCTTTTATTGCTACTACCAATTGTAATAAAAGCACAAGTTTCGAAAACAAAGTCCAGTTCAAAAGAGGTGAAAGCCATAACTCAAAAAGTAGCCGACTGGCAAATTGAAACTTTTGCAGAAATGGGTAAATACCGTGCTTTACCTTCAAAAAATAGGGAAAAGTGGCATAATAGGGACGTTTATCCGGATTTAGAATGGCATTGTGCGGCATTGTATGCTGGTATGTTTCAGTTTAGCACCATAACAGATAATCCCAAATACATCAGTTGGTTAAAGAGCAAGGGAGATAAAAACGACTGGAAATTATTCCGAAGATTATACCATGCCGATGACCAAGCTGTGGGGCAATTTTATACCAATCTTTATGAAGTGTATAAGGATGAAAAAATGATTCAACCGACTCAAATGTGTTTTGATTCTATTCTGCAAACTGATAAAAGCACCAAAAGCCTTTGGTTTTGGAGTGATGCTCTTTTTATGGCGCCACCAGTTTGGGCTAGGCTTTCAAAAGTTACCAAAGATTCAAAATATTTAGAATTTATGGACAAACAGTATCGCATGTCCTATGATAAACTTTGGGATAAAAACGACCACCTTTTTTTCAGAGATAAAAACTATTTTGATGCTAAAGAAAAGAACGGACAAAAAACATTTTGGTCTAGAGGAAACGGTTGGGTTTTTGGAGGCTTGGCGCTAATGATTCCCGATTTGCCTAAGGATTGGAAAAATAGAGAATTTTATATAACCCTTTTTAAAGAAATGGCTGAAACTTTAAAAAGGGAACAGCGAAAGGATGGTACTTGGTCTGCGAGTATTTTAGCGGATGAAAAAGACTATCCCAATAAGGAAACAAGTGGAACTGCATTTTTTACTTTTGGTCTAGCATGGGGAATCAACAACGGATTTCTAGACAAAGAAACCTACGAGCCTGCTATGTTGAGGTCTTGGAACGCACTAGTAGATTGTGTCAATAAAGATGGGATGTTAGGTTATGTGCAACCTGTAGGAGCTGCGCCAGGAGAGAGTTTTAAAGACTATACAGAACTGTATGGTACTGGAGCGTTCTTAGCCGCTGGAACAGAAGTTTATAAATTTTATCAGAAAAAGGAAGTTTCAGAACATATGGATAAATTAAAAAGTAACTAAATAAATGAAAATAAAATCACTTGTATATATCGCAATAGTTGTTGTTACGTTCGCTAGACCCAATTTAGTATGTAGTCAACAAAAACTTCCTGTATTAGATAATCCAATGTCTGTTGACTATCTTCAAAATAAGATCAAAAAAGAACTTCCACGTTTAGTTTATACCAAGGAAACTGTTAAATTAGTAAGAGAAAAAATTAATTCAGATCCTGTTCTCAAAAACAGGTATGCTGCTATAAAATTAAATGCGGAAGCTATTTATAAAGAACCACTTTTAGAACGAGTTATTATCGGCAGACGCATGCTGGATGTATCTCGGGAGTTTCTTTACCGTATGAATATGTTGGGATTTGTATATCTAATAGAAGAAGATGATAAATCGTTAAATCGTATAAATGAAGAATTGCAAGCGGTTTGCAACTTTAGCAATTGGAATCCATCACATTTTCTAGATGTAGCAGAAATGGCTTTAGGAGTTGCCATTGCTATTGATTGGACACAAGGGAACTTGCCAGAGGCTACCATTAGGTTAGCCAAACAATCTTTGCTCGAAAAAGCAATTCAAAAAACATGGAGAGCCAACGATAAAAAATGGGGAATTGCTTATGGTAATACCAATTGGAATCAAGTGTGTGCAGGTGGATTAATCGCTGCGTCTATCGCAATTGCTGATGAAAATCCAGAAATAGCTTCAAAAACAATTGCGAGAGCTTTGGATGGTTTGCCTAATGTTTTAGCTGCTTACGGACCTGACGGAGCTTACCCAGAAGGCGCTACTTATTGGGATTTCGCAACGGCCTATTCTGTAACAACAAATAGTATGTTTGAAAGCGCTTTTGGAACTGATTTTGGCGCAAATGACATTTTAGGATTTAAAGAAAGTGCTACTTTTAGGTTGTTAAGCGAATGTCCATCTGGTTTGTATTACAATTTTTCAGATTGTGAAGACAAGCAAAATGCTAATGGTAATTCAGTTCTCGCTTGGTTTGCCATGAAATCTGGAAACGAAGCTTTTTTTAAGCGAAATAGTTTTTTGCAACCAACAGAAATGACGAACAAATTGTCACGATTTGATGGTGTTGGGATGCTATGGATTGCACAATATGAGAAACGTTTTTTCAAAGATATGCCAGTGGCTTGGAAAGGCAATGGAAACAATCCGATAGTTATTTTTAAATCCGGTGCCGATGATGAACATCAATTTTATTTAGGTTGCAAAGGAGGAAGAGCAAGCATTAGCCATGGTAATATGGACGCTGGTTCCTTTGTTTTTGAGCTAAATGGAGTACGATGGTCTGCAGATGGTGGTTATCAAGACTACAACGAATTAGAGAAACAAGGATTTAATCTTTGGACCAATGCACAAGATGGTGATCGGTGGAAATTGCTAACAAAAAATAACTTCGGACATAGTACCTTAACGGTCAATAATGAGTTATTTTTAAACAATGCTTTTGCTCCTTTAATTGATTTTAAAGACGGGAAGCAACCAGAAGCATCTTTCGATTTAACTGCTGTTTTTGGTAAAAACTTAAAAAAAGCAGAGCGGAAATTTGTAAAAGAAAGCAATACCTCTTTGTTAATTGAAGATAAATTGAAGTTGTCTGAAACAACTAAAATGATTACTTGGCAAATGTTGACAACCGCTGATGTGCAGATTATAAAAGGCGGTGCAATTCTTTCGCAAGCAGGCAAAAAAATAAAATTAGAAAATATTTCGCATCCAAAGATAACGGTGGCAATTGTGTCATTGGATCCACCGCCATTAGAATTAGACAAACATATTGCAGGGCTCAAACGGATAGAAATACGAATTCCGGCAACGGCTAGTAAATTAGACGAAACCACTATAAAAATCAGATTATCTCAATATTAGATTCACTATGAAAAAATCCATTTTAATATACTTATTTACCTTATTGTTGTCCATAAGTGGCATTGCGGTCAAAGCCCAAAATTTCTCTACAGCCGGATTTTATGAAGTAGCCAACTCTTCTAGAAAAGTGTTTAATTTCAACCCTGGATGGCGTTTTTTTAAGGGCGACGTAAAAAATGCGGAACAGCTACAATTTGACGACAGTGCTTGGGAAGCTGCAAATCTTCCGCACGGATTAGAAATATTGGGCGAAAATGCCAGTGGAGGTCGTAATTATCAAGGTATTGCTTGGTACCGCAAACAATTTCAAGTCAGTAAAAAAACGGCTGACGCCAAAGTATATCTTTATTTTGAAGCGGTAATGGGAAAATGCCAAGTCTGGGTAAACGGAAAACTTGCGACCGAACATTTTGGAGGATATTTGCCTTTTGCTGTTGATATTACCAATTTGATAAACAAAGATGCAACTCCCAATATAGTGGCTGTAAAAGCCGATAATAGTGATGATAAAACCTATTTACCAGGTAAAAACCAATCTGGATTGGATTTTACTTATATGGGCGGTATTTATAGAGATACCTATCTTATCGAAACCCCTTCTACGCATGTTACACTCACAGAGCTAAGTACTACGGTTGCTGGCGGAGGTGTTTTTGCGGCAACAGTTGCTATTAATGGTAAGGCTGCAAAAATAGAAGTTCGAACAGAATTGGCAAATGATAGCCAACAAGCTAATAAAATTACCCTTCAAACTACGCTGGAAGATGCCAATTATAAACCAATCAAAAAGACAACTCAGAAAATTGACTTAAAAGCGGGCGAAAGCAAACAATTGAGCCAACAATTGGACGTTAAGAATGTACAATTTTGGCATCCTGATAATCCCTATCTTCATTATATAAAGACAGAAATTGTTGTCAATGGTAAAGTGGTAGACGCAATGCGAACGCGTATTGGAATTCGTTTGTTCGAAATGCGTGGAAAAGACGGCTTATACATAAACAAAGAACCGTATGAAGCGAAGTTAATCGGAGTAAACCGTCATCAAGATTATACTTATGTTGGAAATGCATTGCCAAATTCTGGACAATGGCGAGATGTGAAATTACTAAGAGAAGGTGGTTCACGCATTATAAGAGCAGGCCATTATCCACAAGACCCTGCGTTTTATGATGCTTGTGATGAATTTGGAATGTTGACAACAACAGCCAATCCGGGTTGGCATTTCTTTAACTTCAAAGAGCCTATTTTCGAAAAAAGACTGTATGAAGACACTCATAATCTAGTGCGACGTGATCGCAATTTGGCTTCTATTTTAATGTGGGAAACGGCTCTGAACGAAACACCACAGCAACCCGCAGAAGCGATGAACAAGATGCATAAAATTGCTCACGAAGAATTTCCTTTTCCAGGAATGTTTACGGTAACGGATTACCAAGAAGCCAAAAAAGCAGGCTTGGATTTGCAGTATCACGGTACCGATCCCAATGTGAATTCCTTTAATCGAGAATATGGTGATGGAAACGAAGTGGACAATTGGTCTTCGCAAAATGCAACTACTCGAGTAAAAATGGAATGGGGAGAAAAAGCGTTACTCAATCAAGCTATGATACAAGCAGCCACCCTAAATGACCGATTCAAAACACCAAAATCAAGATTAGGAGGTGCAATTTGGGCAGGAATAGACCATCAAAGAGGCTATCATCCAGACCCTTTTTGGGGCGGATTATTGAACGGACTACGTTTACCAAAATATGTGTATTATTTATACAAAAGTCAATACAATGCGGACTATAAAGTACCAGGAATAGAAACGGGTCCAATGCTATTTATAGCCAACGAATTGACGCAGATTTCTCCAAAAGAAATTGTCATATTCAGTAATTGTGACGAAATAAAATTGACTTGGCTAGGGAAAGTTGTGGGCATTCAAAAACCATCCAATGACCCAAAATTTAAGGATTTACCACATGCTCCTTTTGTATTCGAAAATGTATTCGACTTTGCAGAAATCAATACCCATTGGCGTTCCAAGACCAATCAAATTGAATTAATAGCAGAAGGGATGATTGATGGAAAAGTGGTTGTCAAAACAGTGAAAAATTATGCTGAACGTACTGCTGGGGTCAAACTGACTGTTGATAGTCAAGGCTTGGATTTAGTGGCAGACGGTTCCGATTTTATTCCAGTTCGAGCAACTATTGTGGATACAGATGGTATCAAAAAAGTATTAGCGTCTACAGAGGTTTATTTCGAAATTGAAGGAGAAGGGGAAATTATAAGTACCAATCCTGTAAAAGCAGAAATGGGTGTGGCAACAGTTTTGGTTCGTTCGACCTTAAAAGCGGGAACTATTAAAATAAAAGGATTCGCAAGCGGATTAAATACTGAAACGATAACATTGGAATCAAAACCAATGATCAAAAAACCACTTTATGATGCCAATTATTTATCAACATCGGCTAAGGTGAAGAAGGAGAAAGGATTTGTTATTCAAGAATCGAAGATAGACTTACCTTTAGATGTTCAAGAATTGCATAAAGAAATCAAAAATCTTCAATTAATCATAACTGGTAAAGAACAAGATTTAATGGAATTTAGAAGCAAAACAAAGGAATAAAATCTATAATTCGAACTATGGATAAAAGATTATAAAAACAGTTTTACACTATTTATTAAAATTATAAAGATGAAAAAAAGAACGATAAAATGGAGTGATTTTCTAATGCTTTTCCTAATAGTTATAGGTAATATAAGTATAAGTAACGGACAGAAGCAACCCAATGTTGTATTTATTATGGTTGACGATTTGCGTCCTGAACTAGGTTGTTATGGTTCGCCACAAATTAAAACTCCTAATATCGACAAACTAGCATCCCAAGGAACGTTATTTAACAATGCTTATTGCAATATTCCTGTTTGCGGTGCTTCCAGAGCGAGTCTATTAACGGGTATTCTTCCAACAAAAGAACGTTTTGTTCAATTTGATGCTTATGCATCAAAAGATGTCCCAGATGCAAAAACATTACCTCAGGTTTTTAAAGAAGCAGGATACCAGACCTTTTCTATTGGAAAAGTTTTTCATCATCCAGATGATGCTAATGATAGGAGTTGGAGTGAACCTGCTTGGTTGAATCAAGGAGAGAAATATGATTTTATGCTATCGAAAGATCCTATATCAGCCTTAACATTAAGCAAGGCTAATAGAGGAAGAATATATGAAATGCCAGATGTGAAGGATGATGCCTATAACGACGGACAGACTGCCTTGAAAACTATTGAACAGCTGAGAAATCAGAAAAAAAACAATCAACCCTTTTTTATTGCTTGCGGTTTTGTTCGTCCTCATTTACCATTTTATGCCCCAAAAAAATATTGGGATTTATACAATAGAGATTCCATTACTGAAGCAAATAATAATTTCCGCCCAAAAAATGCGCCTGCAAGTCTTAACGGAAGTGGTGAATTCAGAAACTATTATTTAGATAATTTAAACCCAAAATCGGAAGAATTTCGTAAAATGATGAAACATGGTTATTATGCCAGCGTTAGTTATACCGATAAATTAATTGGTGATGTATTACAAGAACTTAAAAATCTGAATTTAGATGAAAATACCATTGTGGTTCTATGGGGAGATCATGGGTGGAATCTAGGAGAACATACCTTTTGGGGAAAACACAATATGATGAAATTAGCCTTGAAAGTGCCTCTGATTATAAAAGTACCAGCTAATAAAAACGTTAATAAAACATCTGCAATTGTCGAAAGTGCCGATATCTTCCCAACCTTGTGTTCTCTGGCAGGAATTATTCCACCAAAACAAATTCAAGGGAAAAGTTTCACTGAGCTTCTTTCTAAAAAAGAGGAACCATTTAGAGAATATGCCTATAGTAGATTTTTAGATGGAGATACCGTTATCAATGATCGTTATGCTTATACCCATTATTCAGGTAAAAAACATGGAGAAGAAGTCATGCTTTTCGACCACCTCAGTGACCCCGATGAGAACGAAAATGTAGTCATGAAACCAGAATATAAAGAGGTTGTAAAAGAAATGGAAGAGTGGTTGAAAGCTTCTCAAGACAGAGCCTTGAAATAAGGTAAAAATCAAAGTGCTACAGAATATTGATATTATATTGGTTTAGAAATATTATTTTAGAATCCATTTCAATACGTCTATTTTGATTTCTTTAGCTGTTTTTACGTATAAATACATTTTTTTTACTGCAGCAAACAATTATTTTTTTGTTTGGAACTATATTTGGTCAAACAACTAATATATAAATAACATTATGACATTAAAAACGATACTATCCATTTCTCTAGGTTCCTTTGTGATGTTAACCAGTTTTGCTTCAAAAGTGGAAACAGAAAAGGATACATTGACAGAAAAAAAGGTGGCTAGCCAAAAACTACCCAACCTGATTATTATTCATACCGATGAACATAATTTCCGAACGCTAAGTTGTTACCAAAAATTACTATCAGAAGACCAAGCTTTTGTTTGGGGAAAAGGCAATAATTCCAAAACTCCCAACATTGATAAATTGGCAGACGGCGGTGCTATTTGTACTAGTTATTATGCCTCGTCGCCAGTATGTACGCCATCTAGAGCGTCCTTGGTGACAGGTTTGTATCCTCAAGCTACAGGTGCACCCAAAAACGGACTTCATTTGAAGAAAGGAATACCAACTTTTGCCTCTATTTTAAAAGACAATGGTTATTCGACTTCCTATGTAGGGAAATGGCATTTGGCTGGAAATGGAACTTATGCTTTTGGAATTGAATATAATGGAGGTTTTGAAGATAATCGCTATATGATGGATGGAGGGCATGCTCCTTATTTTCATTTAGAAGGTGATAAGGTTTCTGCTGTCAATCAAAACCAAATTAATAAATTCCCAAAAGAAGAAATTATTCATTTAACCGATTTTTTTACCGATAAAGCACTAGAAATACTTGAGCGTGATAAAAAGAAGCCTTTTGCCTTGATGGTATCTATTCCAGATCCGCATACTCCTGATTACGCAAAACCTCCGTATCACACGATGTATGAAAATCTAAACATTAAAGCTCCAAAGACAATGGCAGCAGAATATACCGCCATCAAACCATCATGGGCTAAGGACGGCGAAGATAAAGAAGATACTAATGAAGCCAATGGGAAGAAATCTTTTGCTAAAGACAAAGAAGCCTTAAAACAATATTTCGGAATGGTAAGCCATATCGATGATAGTGTAGGTCGAATTCTTAAATTTTTGGAAGATAATAATTTAACCGAAAATACGATTGTGGTTTTTACTTCAGACCATGGTGATATGTTTTTTGAACACAATCGTGTAAATAAAGGCGTTCCTTACGAAGCATCTGCTCGCATTCCGTTTGTAATTCGTTATCCAGATAAAATTCCAGCGGGTAAAGTAATTAATACGGCTTACACCAATGTCGATTTTGCACCAACAATCTTGAGTATTATGGGAATAAAAACCAAAGCTAAGTTTCATGGTTTAGATAGTTCTGATGATTTTTTAAACGCTAAAAAAGTAATTGATAGTGATAGAATAACCTATTATGCCAAATCTGGTGGCTGGTGGGTAACGGCTGTAAATGATCGCTATAAATTAGTAATCGATAAAAACGAGCATCCTTATTTGTTTGACTTAACAAAAGACCCAGACGAGTTGACCAATTTCTACAATGATAAAAATTATAAAGCGATTGCTCAAAAGATGCAAACAGAATTGTTCAAACAGCTAGTAAAATATGATGAGCCTGGTTTAAAAAACAGTAAGCCTTACATTACAGAATAATACATTTTAGTTTGTTTTAATGATGTATAGTCAATAATTTTTTTATTCGAACGATTAAATCCTCAGTATTTAGAAGGTTTGTCTTTTTTATTTCGTTTAAAGTATAGAATAGGGATTTGTCTACGGATTAGTCCCTTTTTTTATTAGAATAGATTTGTTGAATAGTTATAACGATCGTGATTAGTAGTGAAATATATATGAAAAAAATAATAAGTTTATTAGTGATTTTTTTGAGTATCCAAAGCGGACAAGCTGCTGACGGAATTAAAAGTATTGAAACTGATTACACCATCATGAAAGTGAGGGTGATGAAGTATAAAAACACAACAAAAATTATAGGTTCCAGTTACGAGGGAACAGTCGTTTGTTATGATTATGATGGAAAGTTACAGTGGAAGAACGAACTTTCTGGTTTTATGAATAATGACATTTATTGTGCGGATATTGACGATGACGGTAAAGATGAGATTTTGGCTCCAAATGCAGACGGAAACTTATATTGCCTTGATGATGATGGAAAGTTATTGTGGAAATTTAAAAAGAATTCTGCACCTATTTTATCAGCAACTATGGTTTCTAAGGATAAAATAAATTATGTTGTTTGTGGTGGTTACGATAAGAATATTCATTATTTAACAGCCGATGGAAAATTGTTAAAATACATTCCGTCAGCTTCTTATAGTGTTGAAAATAAGTTTAAAGATCATGCCATCAATTACCTGAGAACGATTCAGCAAAAAGGAAAAGATGTTTTGGTGGCTTTAAGTGCTTTCAATACCAATTACGATCAAGGAGTTTTGTATTATTTCAATCCTTTAGAGAACAAACCTTATGCTTCTGACAAGATGAATGGTAAAGGTAAAGGAGGTTCTTGTCCAGGAACTTTTTCGGTAAATGATTTGGTTCCAGGAAACACAGAAATAATTTTAGGAGGAAACGGATTGAATCAATTGGGAGTTTCTGTGGCTTCTGTTGAAAAATTAACCAATGCTAAATTAGATCTAAAACTAAAAGAAAAATCAGATTTAGGAGCAGTAGGTTACCGTTTGGCATCTGCTGAGGCAATTCCAGATGCAAATAGTTTCAAATATTATGTGCTGTTTGGAAATAGAATGTTTTTAGTTTCTCCTGATAAAAATGGAGAGAAAACAGAGATTATTGAAAGTAATTATGCTTTTAATGATATGTGTAAAGATGCGAGTACTAAAAAACTAATTTTAGGTAGCGCACAAAGTGGTGGTAGTTGTATTCATGTGATTGACTACACCAATAATAACTGGAAAAAGGATTTCGAAAAATTAAATCCTCCCGGGAAAATTTTCAAAATTCTTGAAAACACAAAAGATTTTAGTCTAAAGCTAAGAAAGTTTAAAGCACCAAATTGGGAAAACCAAAAAGTGGCTGTAAAGGTTTTGTCTTCTGGTTTGAATAGAGAAGAAATAGATGCTTTGGCTAGAATAAATAGTAAAAATCCAGTAATTATAGAAGAGGTTAAAAAACTATACCCACATGTCGAAAATTGGGATCGTTCTATTTTGGATAATAAAGTTTCAAGAGAAACAAGGGATGATCGTAAGAAAGCCGATTTAACTAGTACAGAGGCATTTAATCTTTTCAAAAAGGGTTTAGATGATTCTAAATCAGGAATTCAGTATTGGCAAGGACACGGTAGAGATGTTTATTTCTATTCCTTATCAACTGTAAAAAAAGTAGTTGATTATGCGGGAGCAAAAATAGTGATTCCAGTTTTGGCAGAATTGGAGCAACACGATAAAGATATTGAGTGGACGACAGAAAATTTCATCTATCCATTAGCAAATCATTTACAGGGAACAAACAGTTTTTTTTCAATTAGAAATAAAAATTTATTTTGGCAATCATCGGTTTATACACCGGCTTGGAAACGTTTGGTTTCTGGGGAGTTTGCCAATGTATTTGTGTCGTCTATGGAGGAATCCAATAGCAAAACAATGGACATGAGTATTTCGGGTAGAATGGGTTTATGGGCTGCGGGTTCGATGAATCAATGGGGAAGCCGATTTACAAGAGACAATGCTTGTTATGATCGATTGAGACAATTGTCTTATCAAAAAGTACCAAATCATGCGTTAAGAATGTTTGTACACCAAATTGCTAGTGGTGCTACCGTGGTTCACAATACGTCTGTAAATGAAGACTATCAAAAAGTATTGTGGGATATGATTGCAAAAGGAATTTTGTACGTTCCTACTCGTGAAGAAATCGTGAGTATTAACCCCGTTCATTTAAGTATTATAGATCCTGATTCTTTGTATTTAGAAGGGAATCACGTAAAAGATATAACCATTTATGATGAAAAATTCGAAAATGAAAATCCTATGGTTATAGGTCGTACCACGGGCGTGTTTGCAGGTGCTCCTGTAACAGATTGGGATTTTTCTAGCTACGCATCAGGTGCCAAGGAACGCAGATTAGAATTTTTACCTACTTATAGCAACGGAATGGTTTTGACAACGCCTCCGACAGACAAAAATTCTAAAAGAGGATTGTTGGAGAATCACCTAAACCCTATTTATAAAAATAATGTAAAAGAATTTTTTACAGACGGTAGAAATTATTATTCGGATGCAAATAAAACAAAAAGTTATAGAGCAGATGAGTATTACACAACAGTAAAAAAAGCGATAGAAGAAGGGACAAAAATAATGCCTCTAACTGTAGAAGGTCGTGTGGCTTGGGTAGCGGCGCAAACAGCACCCACTCATTTGCGATTGACCTTGGTGGATGGTGGTTATGTAAATCCAGGTGACCGCATGGTGACGGTTAATTTTCATACAGCAAAAGTAAAGAAGATCATTAATTTGTTAACCAATGAAGAGGTGAAATTCACAGCAGAAAAAGCAACCATCACTGTACCTTGTGGGTTGTTTGTGTTTCTGGATATTGAGTTAAAAGAAAAACTTTAAAAAAAGGTGGTTTTCTAGATGAAATCAATTTATAAGAAGGTAAACTACAATGGCTAGACTAATTTTTAATTTCTATTTATGTACATGAAAAAATATATATTTCTTCCATTCTTAGTGTTTTTTCTCTTTGTAGTTTCAAATTCCAAAGGGCAAAAGAGCAATTCTCCCAACGTTGTTTTAATCATGTTAGATGATTTGAATGACAATACAGGTTTTTTGAAAGGGCATCCACAAGTAAAAACGCCAAATATGGATGCATTAGCAGAGCAAAGTGCTGTTTTTTATAACGCTCACGCCAATGCTCCAATTTGCGGTCCTTCACGGTCAAGTCTATTGACAGGGATTTATCCTCATGTTTCTGGTAATTTTTGGTTTGACAAATGGTTTGAAAATCCTATTTTGAAAAATTGTAAAAGTCTGCCCGAGATCATGGGAATGAGCGGATACCAAACTTTTGGAACAGGAAAATTAATGCACGATGAAGTAGAAAGTATGTGGGGTCAATTTGGGATTCCAAATGATTTTGGACCCTATCCATTTAACGGAAAGACGATTGTTGGTCATCCATCCGTTCCAGAAAAATTTAGAGAGTTGGGTAAAAATGATGGTTTATTCACTTCATTGGCAGACGTTCCAGAAATACTAGCTACCTCTATTGCGCCTGGTTATAAAGGTTGGAGAGATGTTAGAAATAAAAAACTTTTCAAATACGTTAATGATGACGACAGGGATTTGATGAGCGATGAATTGAGTGCAAACTGGGCAGTGGAGAAAATAGGGTCATTAGAAAAAGCCAATGATGCAAAACCTTTTTTCTTAGCAGTTGGATTTGTAAAACCACACACTCCATTGGTAGCTCCTCAAAAGTATTTTGATATGTATCCATTAGAGACACTCAAGCTTCCAGTGATAAAAAAGAATGATAAGGACGATTGTTTTTACTTATCTACTTTTGATCGTTTTACACCACCATGGGCTACATTTTATACAAATTTAAAAGCTTCCTATAAAGAGGAAGATGAGGGATTAAAAAAATACTTGCAAGCCTATTTGGCTTGTGTAACCTTCGCCGATGATCAAGTGGGAAAAGTGATAGATGCTTTGAAAAAAAGCAAATTTAATGATAATACAATAGTCATTTTGGTTAGTGATCACGGCTATAATCATGGAGAAAAAGATTTCTTGTATAAAAATAATTTATGGGAAAAAAGCACAAGAGTACCGCTCTTGATTCGAACTCCAAAAACGGTTGCAAAAGGTGGAGTGAAGGTCAATAACCCTGTTTCATTGGTTGATATTTATCCTACCATAATGGATGTATGTAATATTACCGAAACTAATATGAAAAATTCAAATGGAGCTGCATTGAGCGGATTTAGTCTTAATCCTTTTATCGAAAGTGCTACAGGCAAAGGTTGGAAAGGGCCAGAGGTAGCATTGACAGTAGTAAGAGGTGACTTTAAGAGTAAAGATAAAAAGAAGCAAAGTTATGCCGTAAGGTCCAAAGAGTACCGCTATATTTTATATGTAAACGGAAAAGAAGAACTCTATCATAACGATAAGGATCCAAACGAATGGGATAATTTAGCAAATGATCCAAAATTTTCTAAAATAAAAATGGAGCTTAAAAAACAATTGCTAGCATTGATTAATTGAGACCAGAGAAGGAGTTGATACGCTATGAACAGAATTAAATGTAGTTAATGTTTTTTCGAAAAATGTGGGGTAATTGCAGTTTACAATGGATCATTATTGTAAGTTTAAACTTGCTAAAAACGAAGTAATGGGAGAAATAAGAAAGTTTATTGACTTCGAATATTTCGATTCAATAAACTTTTTTTAATTAATGCTTACGGATATAAAAATAACGTAAAATAAAAGTAGATTCTAAGAGTAAATTAATTGTAAAGTATGTGGTTACTGATGCTTCAGTACATGATTCTCAAGTTCTGGATAATTTATTAGATAAAAAAGATATGCATGAAGATTTCTTTGGAGACTTTACATACACAGGTAAAAAACAAAAAGATAGTATCTCACAAAAAGAGATGACTGATAAAACTTGTAAAAAGGGCTATAAAAACAATCCATTAACTGAGCAAGATATAGCAATCAATAGGAAAAAATCAAGGGTGTGTTCTAGAGTTGAGCATGTTTTTGGGTGGAGTATGGATGGAATGAATTTGTATGCTATTGGATAAAAAGAGTTGAAGAAACTGTTGGATTGATGAATTTGACATAAAATTTGTTTAGGAAAATTAAAATTCAAACCATTTAATGAGAACGTGTGGGTAATTGCTAACAACAACAACAATTATCGCACTAAAAATGAACTTAGACAAGAAGATTCTGAAATATGTAAACTTAAAAACTACTTTCAAATTTTTTAAAATTGCTAAAAAAAAAGCAATGATAAATACTGAAAGTAGTTTTTAGAGATTACCTTAATAGTGTTTGGTATTTGTTGGTCTCAAATTATAGTTAAAACTATGTACTTTAGCGTATTTCGCTTTAGCTTCTAAAAACTTTTTACCACAGATTATTTGGATTAGACGGATTTAATCTCTGGAAATCAATTTAATCAGTGGCTAATTTTCTTTTTTTTGTAATTCATCCTTGCAGACTTTAAGTCTGCCAACCAAATCTATGGACTTCAAGTCCAATAGTGGTTTAGTTAAAATTTAGCTTTTGTTTAAAACAATAAATTAGAAATACAACCTATTTTTGAGCGATGAATTTATCAAAAAAGAATGTTTTGTTTATGGCAGTGGCTACAGGACTTATTGTAGCTAATTTATATTATTGCCAGCCCCTAATCGTTTTAATTGCCGACGAATTTAAAATACCACATGCAGATGCTGGAACAATAACTTATCTTACTCAAGCGGGTTATGCTATTGGGCTATTTTTTATGGTTCCGCTAGGGGATAAATTAGAACGTAAAACTCAAATATTATATACCACTTTTGCTTCTGTAATCGCTTTGATTATTGCGGCAACGGCTCAAAGTTATCTAATCTTAGAAATCGCCTCCCTTTTAATAGGAATCACTTCAATAGTTCCACAGCTAATTTTGCCTTTGGCAGCTTCTTTAAGCGCACCTGAAGAACGTGGTAAAGTCGTAGGAACTATCATGAGCGGACTCTTAGTCGGAATTTTGTTGTCACGTACATTAAGCGGTTTTATTGGTGAAGTTCTCGGTTGGCGTGCCATGTTTTGGATTGCTTCTGGATTATGTTTGTTGTTGTTTTTTATTATAAAAAAACAATTTCCATACAACAAGCCTGTTTTCAAAGGATCGTATGGGCAATTGATAGGTTCGCTTTTTACTTTAATCAAAGAGCAACCGTTGTTACGTGAAGCGACTTTGATTAATGTTTTTAGTTTTGCGCAATTTGGAGCTTTTTGGACAACAATGGTTTTATTACTTTCTGCTGACCCTTTTAATTTTAACAGCGCAACAATTGGTTTGTTCGGAATAGTAGGTGCTTCGGGAGCACTGGCTGCTCCATTGGTTGGTAAATTAGGTGATAAAGGAAGTTCTAGAGTTGCCGTAGGTTACGGTTGTATGTTAATCTCTTTGAGTTTTATAATTTTCTATTTCTCAGGGTCGAGTGTCATCGGAATTATTCTAGGGATTATATTTATCGATATTGGTATGCAAGGAGTTCATATATCCAACCAAACACGCGTTTATTCGATAATGCCCGAAGCTAGAAACCGCATGAATACTGTATTTATGTCTTTTAGTTTTTTAGGAACTGCTGCAGGTTCTGCCTTTGGACTATTTTTATGGCAGTTTGGTGGATGGCAAGCGGTAGCATTGGGTTGTTTGTTATTGTCTGGATTAGCGTTTTCTGTATATGTGTCTACCTATAAATCAAAACGGAAAGTACTAGAAAGTAGGAATGGATAAAAATTAATTTGTAAATTTGCACTTCAATAAAAAAATATAAAGATGGAAAACGGAATATACGCTAAATTCAACACTGCTAAAGGTGCTATTTTAGTAAAATTAGAGCATGAATTAACGCCAGGAACAGTAGGGAACTTTGTAGCTCTTGCTGAAGGAAATATGGAGAATAAAATAAAACCTCAAGGCCAAAAATTCTATGATGGTTTGAATTTTCATAGAGTTATTCCTGATTTTATGATTCAAGGAGGATGTCCTCAAGGATCAGGATCTGGAGACCCAGGGTACAAATTTGATGATGAATTTCACCCAAGTTTGAAACATGACAAGCCAGGAATTTTAGCAATGGCTAACTCAGGACCAGGATCTAATGGTTCTCAATTTTATATTACACATGTACCAACTTCATGGTTAGATGGAAAACATACTGTTTTTGGTCACGTTGTTGAAGGTCAAGATATTGTTGATGCAGTAGCTCAAGGAGATAAATTAGACTCTTTGGAAATTATAAGAGTAGGTGAAGAGGCTGAAAAATGGAATGCTATCGAAGCATTTGTAGGTTTAAAAGGGGCTCGTTTGAAAAAACAAGAGGCTTTAAAAGCAGAATCAGAAGCAAAAATGGAAACATTAGCGGCAGGTTTTGAAAAAACGGAGAGTGGTTTGCGTTACCAATTCATCCAAAGAGGGGATGGGAAACAAGCAGAAGCTGGGAAAACAGTTTCTGTACACTATGAAGGTTCATTAGAATCTGGAAAAGTTTTTGACTCTTCTTACCCAAGAAAAAAACCAATCGAATTCCGTTTAGGTCAAGGACAAGTGATCGAAGGATGGGACGAAGGTGTCGCTTTATTGAAAGTAGGTGATAAAGCTCGTTTTGTTATTCCTTCTGATTTAGGGTATGGACCAGCAGGAGCTGGAGGTGTGATTCCTCCAAACGCTACTTTGATTTTTGATGTAGAATTAATGGAAGTGAAATAAGCTGAAAAGCAAATTTTAAAAATATTTTTAAACCCCGATTACCCTTTGGTAATCGGGATTTTTACTTTAGAATAAAACAAAAAAAACAAATGTTTTTAAAAGAAAAGATGATTCAAACTAAGTTTTTATATCTTTGATTATAATGAGTTCAGTCAAAATCATAGAATGTCCTAGAGATGCCATGCAAGGCATTAAAACATTTATTCCTGCAATACAAAAAGCAGCTTATATTCAGGCCCTGTTACGTGTGGGTTTTGATACGATTGATTTTGGGAGCTTTGTTTCGCCCCGTGCCATTCCACAAATGCAAGATACAGCTGCAGTTTTGGATTTATTGGATTTGTCCAAAACAACAAGCAAACTATTAGCTATAATTGCCAATACCAAAGGAGCAGAAATTGCTTCAAAGCATCCGCAAATAGATTATTTAGGTTTTCCCTTCTCGATTTCGGAGAATTTTCAAATGAGAAACACCCATAAAACCATTGCCGAATCCTTAATCACCTTGGAAGAAATTCTAAACATTGCCTACAAAAGCAATAAAGAAGTAGTAGTTTATCTTTCGATGGGTTTTGGGAATCCTTATGGAGATCCTTGGAGTATAGAAATTGTTGGAAATTGGACTGAAAAATTAGCGAGAATGGGAGTGAAAACACTTTCTTTATCTGATACTGTAGGTAGTTCTACACCTGAAATTATTCAGTATTTATACTCTAATTTGGTTCAGCAATATCCCCAAATTGAATTTGGAGCTCATTTTCATACGACTTATGATAAATGGTTTGAAAAAATTGATTCTGCCTTTCAATCAGGTTGTAGTCGTTTTGATGGTGCTATTCAGGGTTTTGGAGGTTGTCCAATGGCAAAAGATGAACTCACTGGTAATATGCCAACCGAAAAATTATTATCCTATTTTACCTCGAATAAAATAAATACCAATCTAAATCCGTTAAGTTTTGAATCTGCCTACAATGAAGCCTCGAGGTTGTTTAGTAAGTTTAAGTAAATATAATAATTTTTAAATGAAAAATAAATCTACAATGAAAAAAATAATAAGCATCTTCTTGTTGGTGTTTGTGTCTTGGTCTTGTTCCAGTAATTTGGACTTTAACCAAACCAATGATTTAATATTGACTCCTATTGAAGTCCTTAATTTAACTTATTTTGATGTTCCAGCTAGTCAGTTTGTTACTAGTGGAGGTGAAACTAAAACAGCTTTCGCAACTCTAAAATTTGATGCTTTTAATGATTCTTTTTTCCGAGATAATTTAGTGCGTACTGATTTCTTTTTTGAAGTGACTAATACCATAAACAGAGCGTACATAGTTGATTTCATTTTTTATAATGAAACAAATCAGCCAATCTATACTATTAGTTTTAATATACCTGCATCTAACGGAACTCCACAAGTGATTACTAAAACTGAAATTTTTAAAGACGCGAATTTAGATTTGTTAAAACAAGCTAAAAAGGAGGGTATTGGGGTAGAGATGTTACCTGGAACTCCATTGACTGAAAATAGTCCTGGGAATTTGAAATTGAGGTCAAGTGCAAACGTATATATGGAAATAAAATGAAGAAGTTAACTATATTCTATTGGCTTCTATTATTGACTTCTCTTTGTAGTTTAGCTCAAAATAAACAAATTCTCTATAATTTCACATCAGTACCTCAGTCTATGATGACTAATCCTGGAGCTGATGTATCGTATAAATTTTATTTCGGACTGCCTTTCCTTTCTGGTATTTCTACACATGTAGGCTCTACGGGTTTTTCTGCTTATGATTTATTTGCAGACAACGGAGTGGATTTTAATACCAAACTCAGGGACGTTGTTTATTCAACTACCAGTAATGATAAATTGGTTGTAAATGAACAGTTGGAGATTTTCAATGGAGGGTTTAGAGTTGGAGATTGGGACAATCCTACCTATATTTCTTTCGGAATGTATCAAGAATTTGATGCCTTGGTATATGTGCCTAAAGATCCTGTTATTTTAGCTTTAGATGGAAATCTAAATTATATTGGAAAATCTTTCAATCTAGGTGATTTAAGTGCAAAAGCTGAGGCAGTTACTGTCTTACATCTTGGTTTTCATAAAAAGATCAAAGATAATTTTATTTTTGGAGCAAGAGGTAAAATTTATATGAGTGGGTTCAATGCAAACACTACTAAGAATTCCGGTTATATCTATACGGTTCCTTCTAACTCCACAGTCTATGAGCAAGTGGTGTATTCTAATTTGAAATTACAGACATCAGGAATTGCAAATTACATAGATGGTAATAGTCAAAATAGTAATGATGATAACGTAGTGAAAAAAGCCTTTTTAGGCCCTGATTTAGGATTAGGTTTGGACGTAGGTTTTACCTATTATCCTGAAAAAAATATTCAGTGGACCGGGAGTATTTTAGATGTAGGTTTTATTAGCCATAGTAAAGATGCGAAGACATATAATTATAACGGTTATTATGAATACAAAGGAGTCAATCCTGATTTTATCAATTTTAATAATTCAACAAATAGTTTCAATGAGTTTCAAGAGGCTATATCGTTAGATACCACACGTACCAAGTACAATACATGGCGCCCCATAAAAATGAATGCTTCCTATCAATATTCCTTTAATGATGGTCGTGGTGGTTCTGATTGCAATTGTTACGGTAGCGACAATCATGACTACAAAAACGCTTTAGGAGCACAGTTGTTTATGATGACCACTCCCAAAACACCTATGTTGGCATTAACGGGGTTTTACCAAAGAAATATTTTTGACAACCTACACCTGAAGGCCACTTATACCTTGGATTCCTTTTCCTATACTAACATAGGTTTAGGACTTGCAGGCAATATAGGAGCATTCAATATCTACTTGATGGGCGATAATTTATTGGCTTACCGAGACCTTTCTAAAGCCAAAAGTATCTCCTTTCAATTTGGAATTAATTTTGTTTTCAAAGGTTACGACGACGAATAATTTTCAGGAGTTATTTCCAGCTGTACATTACAAGTCCTCACAACTAGCACCCTTTTTCTAAGCCCAAAAAGGAGCTTCTTTCAGTCGCTCTTTTTGGGCAAGAAAATAGAGGTGCTAGTTGCTCCGGGCTTTCCATTGCCATCTGGACTAGGGAATTGGTAGGATTATAGGGTAATTCTAAAGTATATTTAATAAATGAAATCAGCATGAAAAAATACTTAATACTTCTTATGGTACTTTTCGTTACAACTTTAGTAGCGCAAGAAATTCCAACTAGCGACAAAGACAAACAGCTCAAAGAAACAATTTATGCTGCCAATAAAAAGAAAGTAATGAATTATTCTAAAAAACAGTTTGACGCACTTTTTTTTGAGTTTTTCGAAAATAAAAACAATCCAAATATAGTACTGACCAAAGAAGCATTTTACAATTACACGATTCAAATTTCAATTTATTCAGATAGACTTGCTGCCTTATATCCAGAGGAAAAACAAATTGCATTAGAAAATAAAAAGAAATGGATATCTGAGGATTATGAAGATTATTTGATTTCCATAAAAAGTAAAAAGTTAAAATAATAAGTGCATTAATTGCAGCAGAGTTATTACTTTTAGTTAAAATTTGCACCTTCAAGATTTTGTGGAAATAATTAATAATTTCAATCCATTCTACCAATGAATCCAAAAATTGATGAATTTTTAAGTAAAGCCAAAAAATGGCAGCAAGAAATGGAGCAATTAAGGAATATTCTCTTGGATTGTCAATTGACTGAAGAATTGAAGTGGCGACAACCCTGTTATACCTTTCAAAATACCAATATCATTTTAATCGGTGGGTTTAAAGACTATTGCACGTTGAGTTTTTTCAAAGGTATATTGCTAAAGGATACGGATAATTTGCTAGAAGCACCCGGCGAAAATTCACAATCGGTGCGAATAATTAAGTTTGTAAATATTCAGGAAATCCTTGAAAAAGAAACGATTTTGAAATCGTATATCTACGAAGCTATCGAAGTAGAAAAAGCAGGTTTGAAAGTAGAATTAAAAGAAAGCACGGATTTAGAATTCCCAGAAGAGTTACTTCAAATATTTAAAGAAAACCCAACTTTCCAAAAAGCATTCGAATCCTTAACTCCGGGAAGACAACGCGGTTATAATTTGTTTTTTACTGCTGCCAAACAATCTCAAACCCGCGTTACTCGAATCGAAAAATACCTCCAGCAAATCCTAGACGGTAAAGGAATCAACGACTGTACTTGCGGTTTGACCAAAAAATGGCCACGTTGTGATGGTTCTCATAAGAACATTCGATAACTGGTTTTTTAAATGAATTTTTGTAATTTTAGGATATAGTTAAAATATCAATTTACTTAAAAATCAGCATCATGAAACCAAAACACATTTATCCAGGAGCTCATTCTCTTAATCCTTATATCATCATCAAAGGTTGTAATGAGGCTATAGAATTCTATAAAAAAGCCTTTGGAGCCAAAGAAAGGTTCCGACTGCTCATGCCAAACGGTTCAGTAGCACATGCGGAAATCGAAATTGAAGGTTCATTACTAATGTTATCTGACGAAAATCCAGATTGGGGCGCTATCAGTCCAACAACATTAGGAGGAAGTTCTGTAGCTTTAAGTATTTATGTCGAAGATACAGACAAAGTATTCCAACAAGCAATAGACGCTGGAGCAACTGTTGTTATGCCAATCAAAGATGAATTTTATGGTGACAGAACAGGTCAGGTTATGGACCCTTTTGGATACAAATGGATGATTGCCACTCATATTGAAGAAGTCAGCCCAGAAGAAATGCAAAAAAGAATGGAGAAAATGTTCTCTGGGAATTAATCCTATCGAAAACCTACAATTACTTTACTACGTCCATGATGACTTACAGAAATGGGTTTTCCAGAAGTCTCTTCTATGGGCAATCCGTTCTCGTTTTTGATATAAGCAACAATATATAAAGTCATTACTTTTTCGAAATCACTTTTTTGTTGTACTGCGACAGTACGTATGATTTGATCGACTATACGACTCTTCCCGTAAAACGGAATCCCAAACAATTCGATTATGGACTGGTATTCCCCATGTTCTAATTCCAACGATTGAATTTTTATTTTGATAGGATAAAATCCTTGATTGTAATAGATTCTTTGATTGGCTTTATACACACTTTCTTTGATGCTCCAAAGCAACCAAACCATTTCATCTTGGTTAGCTGCATTTTGAATAAGAGTTTGCTCCGATGCCGTATATAGTTTGTCTAGGAAGCCTTTACGTTTCCAATCACTTTCTGTTTTTGCCAAAACTAAATCTACAACATCATTACCAATCATTTTTCGGCTAATTTGGTTTGAATGATAGTAATTGTGTTTTCGATATCGGTCATTTTTTCCATCGATTCATTGTCTATTACAATATCAAAAGCATCTTCTACATCCAAAATGATGTCGACCAAATTTGCCGAATTGATATTCAAATCGGTAATAAAATTGGTTTTATCCGTTAGGTTTACAAAAGCTTCTTCATCATTAACGAAAGGCTTTACTATAGGTTTTAATCTTTCAATTATTTCTTCTTTGCTCATTTTTTAGGGTAGTAATTATATGTTTTTTATATTTTGAACTTCTGGAAAATTAGGCATCCATTCACATCACCAAATCCAAAACTGGCTTTGATTGCAATATTCAGTTCTTTTTCGATTAATTGCTGCGGTGTTTTTTCAGCGTCTATGTAATTATTGATTTCAGGATGTAGGTCTTCGCAGTTTATATTCGGGAAAATAAATCCATTGTAAAGTTGGAGTATGGTGGCGACACTTTCAACGCTTCCTGCAGCAGACAAACAATGGCCAATCATTGATTTTAGTGAGTTGATATAAGGAAAACCGATTCCTTTTCGATTCAAAGCTTCACTCCAATTCTTGATTTCTAATGCGTCTTTTGATGTCGCTGTCAAATGCCCGTTAATGTAATCGACTTCATCAGCATTCACATTAGCATCGACTAAAGCATCTATAATACATTTTTGAACAGCAATCGAATTAGGTGCAGTCATCGTTCCCTCCCCTCTTTGTCCACCAGAATTGATATTACCGCCAAGAATTTCAGCATAAATGCGAGCGCCTCGTGCCAAGGCAGATTCTAAATCCTCAATAACCAATGCTCCAGCGCCACTACTAGGTACAAATCCTGAGGCAGAGGCACTCATCGGTCTAGAACCTTTTTCGTGTGATTCATTGTGTTTAAAAGTACATACTTTCATGGCGTCAAAACCACCCCAAATATAAGGACCAGAATCGCTGGTGCTTCCCACCAACATTCGTTTGGCTTTCCCTTGTTGGATTCTTTCAAATCCCATCATAATACTTTCTGTCCCAGTAGTACAAGCGGAGGAATTCGTAGTCACTTGATTTCCTAATCCCAATTTCCCTCCTAGATAAGCTGAAATACCGCTATTCATTGTTTGAGCCACAGCCGTACTCCCTAATCTTCTGGTTTGAAAATCATCAATTTTATAAATTGATTCCCGGAATTTTTCAATTCCACTGGTTCCTGTTCCAAAAATAGTTCCCGAATCCCAATCAGGGTTTTCATTATTTTCAATGGTTAATCCTGCATCTTTCCATGCATCAAGTCCAGCAATAACGCCGTATAAAATACCTGTCGAATTGAAATTTCGTAATTCTAAGTCCGAAAAGTAATTTCGTTTTAATTCTTCTGAGATTTTCGGTGTACCTGATATCTGACAGGAAAACTGTAGTCGTTCCAATTCTGGATTGAGCTCGATGCCCGAAATGCCGTTTTTTATAGCATGCGTAAACGCATCGAGTCCAACTCCATTCGGAGCAACGATTCCTAATCCGGTAATGACAACTCTTTTTTTCAATTTTCAATATTATTTTCGATAACTAACTGTCGCAGTCAATTTCGGTTAGAGTACAATTTTATTGGTGTAATACATTTTTACTATTTAGTGATACCTCATAAGTATTGAAAATGATTTAATGCTTTGTTTTGTCTCGCTGAGCGCAGTCGAAGCGTACCACTTGTGTGCTTTCGACTGCGCTCAGGCTGACAGAAATATTTTTATAAAAAATCATGTTTTTCCTTGATATGAATAACTACATTTAAATATTCTAACGACTTATATGGTCTTAATTTAAGGTTTATCTTAAAACTTGGTCACACAATAAAAACTAAAAGCTTAGATGTCTAAAAAAAACATTAAACAATAATCCCCGCAAGCGTTCCCATGCAAACGACTTCCTTAGCTTGATTAAACATTTTTACTTTGCATTTTAGTTTCCCAAAACGAAAATATATTTTTTCTGAAATGACCGTCACTTTTTCATTTGGATAAACAGGTTTCAAAAATTCAACCTCCGATGAGGTAAAAGCAATATTAGTAATAGTCTTTCCTTCGTTGAGATAAATTCCCAAACAGACCAATCCAATTTGAGCCATCGTTTCAATCAAAATTACTCCCGGCGTTACAGGATTATCTTTGAAATGCCCTTTATAGAAATCTAAATTTTGATCGAAAGTAAAACAGCCTTCAATTCCGTTTTCATTTACAGATTGAATGTCATCCACAAACAAAAACGGTTTCGAATATGGTAATTGGGATATAATGTCAGATTTCCTCATGTTACCATTCTAATAAAACGCGTTGCGCTGTAAATCCAGGGCCAAAACTTAACATAACTCCTTTTTCTCCTGCTTTCGGTTTTTTGTCTAGAATGCGTTCTAAAACATATAAGACGGTTGCGCTCGACATATTTCCATATAAGCGTAATACTTCTTTCGTATCGTCAATGTTTTTTCCTAATTCAGAGAATAAGCTTTCGACTAAGTTAACGATTTTTTTTCCACCCGGATGAAAAATTAAATGGTCAATATCCCCAATTTCGAGTTGATTTCTTTCCAAAAAAGGATGGATGATGGCTGGGAAATGCTCTTCGATGGTATCAGGAACAGCCACGTCCAAAATCATTTTTAATCCTTTATTAGTCAGTTCAAAGCCCATCATTTGTTCGTTGTTATAGAAGTGATACATAGATTCGTCTACTACTTTTGGACCAACTTCCGTGTCATAAGACGACAGTAAAACACAAGCAGCACCATCGCCAAAAATTGCCGCACTCACAATATTTGCCATCGAATAATCGTCTAACTGAAAAGTGGCAGTCGGACTTTCGACCGTAATCACAGCAGCACGTTTGTTGGGATTTGCTTTCAAGAAATTTTTGGCATAAATAATTCCAGATACGCCACCTACGCAACCCATTTCGGTTACGGGTAGCCGAACGACATCTTGCTTTAATCCCAGTTTATTTATCAAATAAGCATCAAGAGACGGAATCATGATTCCGGTGCAGCTTACAGTGATGATAAAATCGATAGTATCTGGTTTCCAGTCGGCTTTGTCTAGTGCTTTTTGCAATACTTTTTCGCCCAAAACAATCATTTCACGAGCATAAATAGCATTGCGTTCTTCAAAAGACTGTAGAGAAAAAACTGCCGCAGGATCCATAATAGAATAGCGTTTGTCTACTTTAGCTCCCTCAAATATTTTTTTTACTTTTCGTTGAAAACGCTCTTCTTGGTTGACTAACCATAAGTCCAAAAAAGGCAGTATGTCTACTGTTTCTCTAGAAAATCTAGGCAATTCTGTGGCAACATTTATAATTTTTACGCTCATTTTTCGGTTTTAATAATCCATTGGTAACGGAAAGCCCATTTCCATTGAATCGTATAGTTTTGTAAATTATTTTTTTTCGAAAAAGCAACTAGCTCTTCCTTTTTGAAACCTCTTAAAATGGAGATTAATCCATCATCTTTTGACATTCTATTCAGTCTGAAGACCAAACAAACCAACTGAAATAATCGATAAGCAATACTACTTCGATGCAAATCATTAATCACAATTCCGATTGTAGCTTGTTTCGAAAATAGTTGAAGTAAATAATTGATTTGGTCCGTTTGGAAGTGGTGCAATGTTAGGGTGCACAAAACCAAATCATACTTTAGTTCTTTGAATTTCTCCTCAAAAATATCGATGCATTGGTAACTTATATTCGGGTATTCTTTGGATAAAGCAACGGCATGATTCACAGTGAAAGCATTCGCATCAATACCAATTAAATCGAATTCTAATTTATTTTTCGCACCAAAATTGGCTAAAGTTCGCAACATATCACCATTTCCGCATCCGACATCTACAATTGTCAATTTTTGATTTTTCGAACCAATTAATTGCTGCACTCCTTGTAAAGTTAACTGATTGCCGCCTAAAAACTGATTGATACTGGCTATTTTATCTAAGGCATCTCGCAATTCTTCTCCTTCTAGTAGAAAATCATCCATGATCTCATCTTCTGTAGATCTATATTTAGTATTAATAGCCATTTAGATTGGTTTTCCGTGGGTTTTTTTAATAATGAAAGGCAGTAAGAAAGGAAAATATAAAACACTTTTCATTACTATTTTAGACAAAGTAGTATTCAATAAAATTTTTGATAAAATTTTTCCAAATTGTACTCGTTTTTTAAAAGCGCCGTTCCATTGAGTTTCGTATTTGTGTTCGAGTTGGTTTCGCGTTATGTTGTTTTCTAGATATTCGCTGACGAGTTCCGCTGCAATTTTGGCACCGTGAATCGCCATTGCCATTCCGTTACCGCAAAGAGGATGAATCATGCCAGCCGCATCACCAATCATAATCATGTGGTTTTCTATTTTGGGTTTGTCTTCAAAAGAAATTTGGCTGATCGTTATAGGTTTTTCAAAGAGCATTTTACCTTCTTTAAAAACGATATCTAAATAAGGATTTTTCGACATTACTTTTTGCTGAAATTCGCTTATGTCTTTGTGTTTTTTAAAAGAATTGTACCGAACTAAGTAACAAACATTTATAGCGTTGTTTTCTACTTTTGAAACACCACAATAACCACCATCAAAATTATGTAAAGCCACAACATTGTCTGGGAACGGGAAATCATAATGTGCTTTTACCGCCAGCCAAGGGGATTTTTCCTGGAAGAACTTTCGTTTCAATTGTAGATCCATATTGGAGCGTTTTCCAAAACTACCTAAAACGACTTTTGACTTGAACTGTTTGTTATCATCGGTTGAAATCGTGAATTGATCATTTGAAAAAACCACATCAATCACATTGGCTTGAATTATGGTACCTCCTAATTCTTGTGCTTTTTGATACAAATAGTAATCGAGAGTATAACGACTTACGCCAAAACCTCCCAGTGGTAATTTTGATTCAATAGTTTTTCCATCTAAGGTTGATAAAAGAGTAGTGTCAATTTTTGTCGGCTGAAGAGAGTTGATGTCAAGGTCTAAAGTTTGTAAATAATCCCATATTTCATTCGAAATAAATTCGCCACAGACTTTATGTTTGGGGAAACTATTTTTCTCAAATAATGTGACTGAGAAACCTTGTTTCAACAAATGAATAGCTGCTGTCATGCCGGCTAGTCCAGCACCAATTATTCCTATTTCTGTTTGGTTATTCATTTAGCTACTTTAAAGTAAGGAAAGGTAATCAATACGTGTACAATTAGATGTTCATCATTTATTAAATTTTTCAAAAATTATGGAGAATTTAGATTGGATCAGAATAAGGAAACTTAAAATTAGGTAAGGGTGTTGACTTCCTTTTTTGATTAATTTGGAGCCACATTTATTTTAATTAAAGTTCATGCGTAAACAATTACATATCAAATCGTTTTTGAAAATCAATTTTTAATTCAAATAAATTGACTATATTTGCACGCAATTCAACTAGAAATTGCAACATGATAGCACACAGCACAAAGATTATCGGTGAAGGTTTAACATACGATGATGTATTATTAGTTCCAAATTACTCCAATGTGCTTCCAAGAGAAGTGAGTATCCAATCAAAATTTTCAAGAAATATTACCCTAAACGTTCCAATTGTATCCGCTGCAATGGATACCGTTACTGAAAGTGCAATGGCAATTGCTATGGCACAAGAAGGCGGTATAGGAGTTTTACATAAAAACATGACTATCGAGCAACAAGCTGCCAAAGTACGTAAAGTAAAGCGTGCTGAATCAGGAATGATTATCGATCCAGTTACTTTACCAATGACCTCTGTAGTGGCTGACGCAAAAGCGGCCATGAAAGAATACGGTATTGGCGGAATTCCAATTGTGGATGAAAACCAAACTTTAAGAGGAATTGTTACCAATCGTGATTTACGTTTTGAAAAAAACAACGCAAGACCAATTATTGAGGTAATGACCAGTGAAAACTTAATCACTGTTGCCGAAGGTACTTCATTAGAACAAGCTGAAGTAGTTTTACAAGGTCACAAAATTGAAAAATTACCAGTTGTAAGTAAAGACAATAAACTAGTAGGTTTAATTACCTTTAGAGATATTACCAAATTAACTCAAAAACCAATTGCAAACAAAGATGTTTACGGACGTTTGCGCGTAGCAGCAGCGATTGGAGTAACAGGAGATGCGGTAGAAAGAGCAGAAGCATTAGTAAATGCAGGTGTTGATGCTATTATCATTGACACTGCTCACGGACATACACAAGGAGTAGTGAACACTTTGAAAGAAGTAAAAGCTAAATTCCCGCAAATCGACGTAATCGTTGGAAACATTGCCACACCAGAAGCGGCTAAGTTTTTAGTTGAAAACGGAGCAGATGGTGTGAAAGTCGGAATTGGACCTGGTTCAATCTGTACGACTCGTATCGTTGCTGGTGTTGGTTTTCCTCAGTTTTCTGCAGTGCTAGAAGTAGCAGCTGCCTTAGAAGGAACTGGAGTGCCAGTTATTGCTGATGGTGGAATTCGTTATACAGGAGATATCCCTAAGGCTTTGGCCGCAGGTGCTGACTGTGTGATGTTAGGATCATTATTAGCAGGAACAAAAGAATCTCCAGGAGAAACAATTATTTTTGAAGGTAGAAAATTCAAATCATACCGTGGGATGGGTTCTGTTGAAGCGATGCAAACAGGTTCAAAAGACCGTTATTTTCAAGATGTTGAAGATGATGTGAAAAAATTAGTTCCAGAAGGAATTGTAGGTCGTGTGCCTTACAAAGGAGAATTAAACGAAAGTATGTTGCAATTCATTGGTGGACTTAGAGCAGGTATGGGATACTGTGGTGCTAAGGATATTCCAACTTTGAAAGCTACTGGACGTTTTGTACGTATCACCGCAAGTGGTATCAACGAAAGTCATCCACATAATGTTACAATTACAAAAGAAGCTCCTAATTATTCTAGATAATTTATAGTTTTTATAAAATACAAAAGCGGTCTAATTAGTTTTAGACCGCTTTTTTAGTTTAAAATTATATTTATTGCTTAAATATAGGCTTAACATTCAAATTAACACCAGTAATGTTTGTAAAATAGTACAATTGTCAGTTCGAGCGCAGTCGAGAACCGCTATTACATCTCGACTGCGCTACCTATGACGTTTTGATTTAAATGTGTGATTTGCAAACACTTAAAAAAACACACCCCTAGCCCCTCTCAAGAGGGGAATTAGAAGTGCTAACATTCAAATAACGTCATTTTATATTGCTTTTTTTAGAATAAAAATTACTCCTCGATTTGACAAAAATCAGATTGGAATATATTATACTTTTTTTGGCATAACGTTTTTTTTATATGATTTATCTTGCTTACGGATGACCGATTTTCAAATCAACATTAATATATGGAAATTAATTACAATGTTATTTTGATCCCTGCAATAAAGTAATCAGGATTATCAGTTCCTAATGCCATATAGAGATACATAGTGTTGTTTTTAATTATAGGCGAAATAAACCCACCAGAATGATCCCAAGCCCAACTATAAATAGGATATTTATTAAACAGTTGTACAGGATTTACAATTAGTGGACTTCGAGCATCATGGTACCATTTTCCATTGTCCAATCGCATTAAACCATATTCTCTATTGTTTGAAGTTAAATAGTTAGAATATGTTTCTTCTCCTCCAATAATGATATATAATTGGGAATTAAATGTAACATAGGTAGCATCATCCGCTTTTCCTTTTAAATAACCATTGCTAAGATTTCCTACATGCACTATTTTTGAAGAAATAATGTTTTTGTTTAGGTCTAAAGCATCGAATAAATCAGTGAAAATGAGTTCATGAATTTCCCTGTCAATGAAACTTGGTTTTCTTTTATGTAGTAATAATCTATATTGATTGTTGAATTTAGTTATGGATAACGGGAAGCTATTTTGATCTAATTCATTCCATTGCGGAATCATTATTTTTTTTGGTTGTTGGATAATATTGAGATTTTCATCCATTATCATATATGCAGAGGTATAGTTTTTATTAGGTTGTTCTATTCCTAATAAAAAAAGTAGGTTGCCATTGTCTAATTTAAGAGGGTTTCCAGTAGTAAATACATTGCCATCCGTTTTCGCAAAAGGAATTGTACTTGTACCCAATATTTTTTTATTGTGAAAAACCCAATTTTCTAAGTTAGTACTAGTGGCATAGTAGATACTCCTTTTTGTATGTGATCCAAATACAATAGGAGTTAATAATATGTAAGTTCCATCGGATTTTTCGAAAATCCCTCCTGGTTGAATGTAATTGAATTCACCTTCTATGACTGAAATTGGATAAGGATCAAATAAAGGTTTGTTTTTAATTATTTCGTAATTAATAAATGGATTGAAAAATTCTACTTTAGCTCCAATAGTAGTGTTCAGAATTCCTGTATAGGTGTTTCCGAGGGTAATCCAACCATCATTTTTATTAATACTTACTATTTCTACAACAGTAGAAGCTTCACTATTTTGGGTAATAAACCAGCTTTGATTGTCTGTAGCTTTAATTAATAAATTATCTAAGTTCGTATAGTTGGTTTTTATTCGGTTATTTATGGCATCAAATTCAGTTATTTTTATAGGATTAGCTCTGTCAATATTATTGAGTTGATCAGAGATTAAAGCATTCGAAAAATAACTATTTAAACTTCCTGCAGGAAAACTATTTTCTATAGTTGGAATTTCAATTTCAGATGTTGGTGTTTTTACATCTGGTTGAGGTTCAATATTTTTACGGGGATTGTAATCTTCTGAATTACACGAAATCAATATAAAAAATATAATAAAAAGTAGTTTTCTTTTCATTGGTTAAATAGAATATAGTTTTTTTATTAGTAAAAGTGTTTAGTGTCATTTCACTTTAAAATACTTTAGATTTACAAGAATCATTAAATAATTTTGAGAAAAAAGTAATAATTTTATTCCACAAATAAAGCATTCAATAGTTTTTTGTTTCCTACAATCCAAACAATGTCATCACGTTCTAGAATGATGTTAGACTCAGGGTTGAGCATACGTACCCCATTACGTTCAATACCTACAATTAATCCTTGGGTTAGTTCTCGTAGTTTTGAGCGACCAATAGCTTTACCAATGAATTCTTCATTGTTAAGTTCTATTTGACGTAGAACCACGTCATTATTTACTTTTTCTGGAATCTCAATCTCATTTTGACGCAGATAGTCGGCAAATACTTTTACTTGATCATCCGTTCCAATAACTCCAATTTCGTCACCCGGAAACAAACGCTCCATTTTGTTTGGTACCTGAATCGTGATATCACCACGATTGATATAAGCAATATTAATGCCTAGTAATTCTCTAATCTTGATTTCACGTAACGTTTTACCTGCAAGATTGGATTCTTTGGCAATTGTAAAACTGGTCATGTGGCCATCCCAAGGAGTTAAATTAGCGTGTTGACGGTTTATTTTCCCTGCTTCACCTTCAGTTCTATCATTCAAGTTTTTCAGAAAATGACCTTCAATTTTATGATACTGAGCATGTAGTTTTTTAGGGAATAAAAAGTAAATAATTAAGGCACAAACTAATGCAATAAAAGCAATAATAGGAGAGAAAAAGATATTTAACAAGAATCCGATATAAAATACCGCCAGTCCCATTCTTAGAAAAAACAGCATCAAGATAGGACCTTTATATTTTCGCTCTTTAAACAAAGAAGCTACTTCCTTAACGGCTATTTTTCGCAATGATAGCGCATATAAAAAAGGCGAAATAATAACAATCGTAATCAAGGCGGCAATAGCATTTCCAAATTTAGAATGTTCCACCAAGGGCACCACAAATTTGGAACAAAGTAAAATAATTGAGGTGATAATAATGGTATGGATAACAATATGAATCAAGTGCGTTCTGATGACGACCTGCCAAGTACTCACTGCGCGAATCGCTTGTGCATTGGTGCTGTATCGATTGATTTTTTTAGTTATTCTGCGAGGTAATTTTTTTTCTAGAAACTCAGAAAAAGGTACTGCTGCCTTGACCATAAATGGAGTCGTAAAAGTTGTTATAGCCGATACTGCTACCACAATAGGGTAGAGGAAAGAACTGGTAACATGCATTGTTGTTCCAAGCGTAGCGATTATAAAAGAGAATTCCCCAATTTGTGCTAAACTCATCCCGGTTTGAACTGACTGCTTCAAAGGTTGCCCAGAAATTAATGCGCCAATTGTTGAACTGATTGACTGTCCAAAAATGGTGATAAACGTCAGAATCATCACTGGAGCTGCGTGTTCATACAAAGTTGTTGGATTAATCAACATACCAACTGACACAAAGAATACCGCGCCAAATAAATCTTTTACGGGTTTTATCAAATGTTCAATATGTTCCGCTTGAGTGGTTTCCGCAATAATGGAACCCATGATAAAAGCACCAAGAGCAGGGGAGAACCCAACATCAGCAGCCAGAATGACCATCATTAAACACAAGGCCAAGGAGATAATCAAGAGCATTTCATCAGTCAGTAAATGTTTGGCTTTTTTGAGTAAAGTAGGAATGAAAAATATTCCAGCTACAAACCAAGCAGTCAAGAAAAAGGCCAGTTTTAAAACCGAAAACAGCAATTCACTTCCAGAAAAATTTTGAGTAGCCGCCACAGTCGATAATAAGACCATCATCAAAATGGCTACAATATCTTGTACGATAAGCGAACCAATTACAATTCCTGCAAATTTTTGTGCTTTTACACCTAGTTCTTCAAAAGTTTTTAAAATAATCGTTGTCGATGAAACGGAGAGGATGACACCTAAGAAAATGCTATCCATCAGTTTCCAGCCCATCCATTTTCCAGCCATAAAACCGACGAGTACCATGGTTATGATTTGGGTGACGGCAGTAATGGAGGCGGTTCCACCCACTTTCATCAATTTTTTAAAACTAAATTCGAGTCCCAAACTGAACAATAAGATGATCACACCTATTTCTGCCCAGACTTCCACACTTTGGATGTCTTTTACCGAAGGGAAAAAATCAAAATGATTTCCTGCCAAAAATCCCGCAATTAAATACCCTAAAACCAAGGGTTGTTTAAGCTTTTTAAATATTAAAACTGCAATTCCAGCAGTCATCAGGATAAGTCCTAAATCGCTAATTAAGGGTTTTAAATGGCTAGTCGTTTCGGCTATTGTTGCTGCGGCACTCATAAATTGATTTTTATATTACAATGCGACTGTAAATTAAGGGCTAAATATAACAAAAGCATTGGTTATGTGCAATCTATACCAGAGTATGGACTGATTTATTGTAAATTCATAAAAAAAGCTATCGGTTAGGATAGCTTTAAAAATTATGATATATTTTTACTACTAGATTCCTAAGAAGTTACTTGGGGTGATTTGTAGTAATTCGGCTTTAATAGCATCCGATACTTCTAAAGTACCAATAAACTCGTGAATTGATTTTTTAGTAATCGCTTCATTTGTTCTGGTTAACCCTTTCAAAGCTTCGTAAGGATTTGGATATGCCTCACGACGTAAAATAGTTTGAATCGCTTCTGCTACTACTGCCCAGTTTTTTTCTAAATCTTCGTGGAATTTTGACTCATTCAACAACAGTTTGTTCAAGCCTTTCATAGTCGCTTCAAACGAAATAATAGTATGCCCCAAAGGAACTCCTATATTTCTCAAAACCGTACTATCAGTCAAATCACGTTGTAATCTTGAGATTGGTAATTTAGCTGAAAGGTGTTCGAATATCGCATTTGCTATTCCTAAATTCCCTTCTGAGTTTTCAAAATCAATTGGGTTTACTTTATGTGGCATAGCCGATGATCCAATTTCACCTGCTTTTATTTTTTGTTTGAAGTATTCCATTGAAACGTACGTCCAAATGTCACGGTCTAAATCAATAACGATGTTGTTGATTCTTTTTAAAGCATCAAAAAATGCAGCAAAATGATCGTAATGTTCAATTTGAGTCGTTGGGAAAGAGTGGTGTAGACCAAGAGTTTGCTCTACAAATTTGTTTCCAAATTGTTTCCAATCGATTTGTGGATATGCTACATGGTGAGCATTGTAGTTTCCAGTAGCACCTCCAAATTTAGCTGCAAACGGAACATTAAACAACAAACGCATTTGCTCTTCTAAACGCTCTACAAAAACCCCGATTTCTTTACCCAAACGAGTAGGTGAAGCCGGTTGTCCGTGCGTACGAGCAAGCATAGGAATAGCAGCCCATTCCACGCTTAAATCTTTCAATTTAGCCACCAAACCAATCAAAGAAGGCAAGTAAACTTGCTCAAAAGCTTCTTTAGTCGATAATGGAATCGCTGTATTGTTAATATCTTGGGATGTCAATCCAAAGTGGATAAACTCTTTATATTCTGATAAACCTAATTTCTCAAAGGCATCTTTGATGAAGTATTCCACTGCTTTAACGTCATGGTTGGTCACTTTTTCAGTGTCCTTAATCCATTGCGCATCTGCAGTTGTGAAATTTTTATAAATGTTACGTAAACTATCAAATAAATCTGCGTTAACCCCTTTTAATTGAGGTAAAGGCAGTTCGCACAAAGCAATAAAATATTCAACTTCAATTAAAACGCGGTATTTTATCAAGGCCTCCTCAGAGAAAAAAGGAGCCAAATTTTGAGTCTTACTTCTATATCTTCCGTCAATTGGCGAAATAGCATTCAATTCGTTTAAAGTCGTCATTTTTGAGTGTTTTTTTGAAAGGCACAAATATACAGAGAAGTTAGAAGTTAGGAGTTAGAAATTAGAAGTTTTTTAAAAATGAAGATTGATTTTTTGAGAAGCTATTTACTATTCTCTATTTTTAACGTAGTTCCATTAAGTGAGAGGGAACTATTGTAATAAGAAATAAACGTATGGAGTTCAATTAGCTGTTCTTTTAATAGAGTTATTATTTTAAACAATTAGGGTGTAATTATCAAAAATAATTACACCCTACTTGTTTAATTCTAAAATAGATTTATAAAAGGTTTTTTTTTAAATTGTAATTTTTACTTTCCTTTAAATCAATGTTTAATTTTTATTGAATAAAACATCAGCATGTACAGCCACTTCACTCCATGTTTTACTTACTCCATCTTTACCTGTATGTAATGCCTCGCATGCTTTATTGATTGATGCTACTGCTGCTAAAGCATCCCAGTTTTCTAAATTCATCACCCCATCAAAAGAAAAACTAGTATCACTATTGACACTATGTTTCAAAGGAATATTTGCTGTTTTTCCGTTCAATATTACATCTATCGAACAGCTGTTTTCAGGAGAAACTTTAAACTCACCAGAAATAAGTTCGGTATTGCTCATCACACCAAAAAAGAATTTTAAAATTTTTGGATCTCTAGTTCCGGTTGCGTCATTTGTAAATAAACTACTTACCGAAATACTAAATTTAGTTCCGTTCAAAGCTTCAAGTGCTGTTTTACCAGGATTGGTATTTGTCAACGTTATTTCTTTAAAAACACCACCTACAGCCGCTTTGTCAGTTGTCTTATAAGCAGTAAAACTCACTTTTGTAGAATCATTTACTACACTATATGTCGCTTCTGTAGCTTGTAATTCTGTAGCTTCATTTTCGGAAGATTTTTTAGAATCTTTACAGCCAATTGCCGTAATTAGGATCATTCCTAGAGCAATCAATTTTAAATTTTTCATTATATTATTCTTTTTAAAAGTTTAGTGTAAATTTAAACATAATTAGTCGAACTTCGTGTTTTATCTGGGCAGGACTGTGTGTTGATTGATGTTAAATCTTATGAAAAGTAATGTTAAGTTCTGTTAAAATATCCTATTTTAGCGTCTAAAACGAATCAATATATTAATGTACTATTTGTAATTTTCTCCTCAAAATCAAAACCCCATCCGAAGCATTCATCGGAATCAATTCTAAGCGGTTTCTCAAATTCGGAATACTAGCCGGTTTTGGGTCTATATAAAACAATAGGCAATTCGGTTTCGTGAAATCGATTAATCCTGCCGCGGGATATACTTGCAAAGAAGTACCAATAACCACCAAATAATCGGCATTTTCTACAATTTCAATTGCTTCCTCCAGAGCAGGTACAGCCTCTCCAAACCAAACAATATGAGGTCTCAGCTGATTCCCTTTCGCATCCAAATCGCCTAAAATCAAATCTCCTCTCCAGTCTTGGATATCATTTTCGTTTTTAACGCTTCGAACTTTCAATAATTCGCCATGCAAATGTAAGACAGCGGTGCTTCCTGCTCTTTCATGTAAATCATCTACATTTTGAGTAATAATCTTCACATCATAATCCTTTTCTAATTCTGCCAAAGTAAGGTGTCCCAAATTGGGTTCTACTTCCAGCAATTGTTTACGCCTTTGATTGTAAAAATCCAAAACCAATTCTGTATTCTTATTCCAACCTTCAGGTGTAGCCACGTCCAATACATTGTGACCTTCCCAAAGTCCGTCGCTGTCGCGAAATGTTTTGATACCGCTCTCGGCACTCATTCCAGCTCCAGATAATATTACTAGTTTCTTTTTCATATTATAGGTTTAAACTATTTTACTTGTCATTGTTGAAATGAAATTCTTAATTTTGATTTGAAAATTAAAATGAATTTGATGAAGTCTTTATACGTGTTATTTATGTTTTTCGGTTATTTAATTTGCTTTGGTCAGCAAATTATTCCTTTTTCAAAAATCGTAAATTTTAAGGATAGTTCCTTAGAATTGGATGGTTTTTTTTTCAAAATAATATCTTAAGAAATAATAATTTTGAAATTATCAATCAATATTCGATTTATAATCCCAAGCCAGGTTTAACCTCTTTTGTAATAACTTCACCACAATACTATTCGTTGGACAATACAAATTATTTGTTAGGGAAAGAGTTGAAAGACTTAAAGAAAGAGCCTGTTTTTCCAGTTTATAAAAAAGAAAGTTTAGGGAAAGCAATATTTTTTGGGGTTCTTGATGCGGTTGTAAAGTAAATAACTCTCTTTGTTTTACTACTTTTGTGAAAAATAAAATTGCAATGATTGACATTGATTACTTAAATTTCCTTGAAAATATCCTAACTGATAACCGCAAAGAACGCTTTTTGAAAGTACTCGAAAATAGGACTAATCATTTTACTATTGCTGTTGAAGATATTTTTCAGATGCACAATACGAGCGCGGTGATGCGCAGTTGTGAGGTTTTTGGAATTCAAGAACTGAATGTCATTGAGCAACGGTATGGCAAAAGTATCGATAAAGAAATTGCTATGGGTGCCCAAAAATGGGTTGACATTAATACTTATGATAGTATTACAGGGTGTGTTGATGCAATGAAAAATAAAGGCTTCCAAATTATTGCTACCACGCCACATGATAATGATTGTATGTTAGAAGATTTTGATATTTCTAAGCCAAGTGCTTTGTTTTTTGGAACAGAAAGAGACGGATTGTCTGAAGAAATTCTGCAACGTGCTGATGGTTTCTTGAAAATCCCCATGGTAGGTTTTACGGAGAGTTTGAATATTTCCGTTTCGGCAGCGATTATTATTCAAAATCTAACCAATAGATTACGGAAATCCAACATTGATTGGCATTTATCAGAAGAGGAAATGTTGGTTAAAAGATTGGCTTGGGCCAAAAGTTCTATCAAGGACATTAAGCGTATTGAAGCGAGGTATTACGGGTTATAAAATTATAAATTATAAATTAAAAGTTATGAGTTATAAGTTGCTGAACAATAACTTATAACTCATACTTCATAACTCCTAACTTACTTACGTACGAACAAATACAATCCTAGTAAACTCACAACCAGAACTCCCAAAGCAGAAATTGCCGTCACCAAATCTCGAATATTTTTTCCAGCCCAATCCATAAATAAAAATTTATGTAAAATGGCAAAGCTGTATCCTTCGATACGATCGGCATTGGTTACAAAAGCCGCCAATCTTGAAGTTGACGGTTCGATATAAATGGCAGTTTTGTCTGGCGTATCGTAACTCAATTTAATCACAGGCAAGCGTTTGTTCACAAAACCATATTCGCGATTATCAAATTGGTATAGATAATTAGTGTCCATCAATTTTGCGTTTTTGATACACGATTGTGTATTCTCCACATCGCAACAATCTGCAGGAGTTTCTTCATTGCCGACTACCATCATTTTGGCAAATTTATCAGCTAGGAAAACCGCGTATTCAGTTTCAATGGTTTTGTTTTCAATTCCAGTTTGGTAATCGATGTATTTGTTTTTTACTTCCCCGTCTTCATTTGGCATTAATCGAACTTGTAAAAAAGATTTATTTTTGAACTGAATCAAGGAATAATCTGTCCATGTTGAATCTGGATTAATTTCTAAATTTGGAATACAAAAATCTGCCGTTTTGAAGTCAGGAACGTAGATCATTTTGTCTAGGGTATAAGGCTCCAGTTTTTTGGTGGCATGATAACCACCGCTAAAAGCAAAAGTCAAAGTAACAATAGAAACTGCAATGCCGATTTTTCGGTGGTGTTTTCTGAATTTACTTTGGTTATCCGTAACAGGCGTTTTCTTGAAAACTTTCCAAAAGAAACCATAAATAACGATGCCGCTTAAGGCTGAAAAACAAATGATGCCGAGTAAAAACAACATCACAATAACTTGTAGTGTTTTGTTGGTGATACTTTCTAAGAAATTCCAATTATGAAACGTATCGAACACCCAAAGCTGCACTTTTCGAGAAGTTGGGTTGTAGGTCGCCAATTTGCTAGAAGTGGTTTCGACATAAACATCCATATGGTCATCGCGGTCAAAAGTCAATTTCCAAACCGGTAAATAGCGATTGACGTATTTGTATTGTCCGTCAAATTCAGTTTGCAATTCGATATTAGCAATTTTACTTTTTTGATCGTCAATAAAATAACGTGACAACCATTCGGCATAATGGGTATCTCCGTTTTTTAATTCGGTGCCATTGAAAGCGTTGAAATACAAAACCTCATTGGTTTTGGTTGTTTTAATTTGGTAATAAGAAACATTATTAAAATTGACCAAGCGAAAGTTTTTGAACTTTTCAATTTTGTTTTTTTCTAAAATAGAATGTATTGAAACTTTGATTTGCGTGGTGTCAATGGATTTTGTTTCTATTTTTTCATGGGCAATAGTTGGTTTAAACCAATGTGCCATTACAGGATGCATTAGTCCGGATAGGCACCAAAAAATCACTGGGATTATCGTGATAATTCCTAGGACTCTATGATATTTGTATCCGTTTTTCTTTAGCTTTTTAATCCACTTTTTACTGTTCGACTTTTTCATATTAGATTATTTTTTCAAACAAAGATTATATTGTAAACCAATTAAGAATGTTCTAGGTGCAGCTGCTGTATAACTAGCTTGCGAAGTGGTTAAATTCCCTCTACTCACATTGTAGGCATATAGTTTGTCAGTAAGATTCATCACGTTTCCGTAAATCTCAATGCTTTTATATTTATAACCAATACGACCATTGAACAAATTGTAACCCGCATATTTTACTGTGTTCACTTGATCTTGATAGTAGCTACTGATTAATTGCCATTCTACCGAAGCTCTGAAATTCGGCAACCAATTGGGATAATAACTAACCTCTGAATTCCCTGCCCATCTTGGCGCTTGTGGCATTTCATAACCTCCTAAATTTTGTAAAACATCAGTTGATTTGTCCGAAATCGTAAAGTCAATATACCGGTGTTCTGCAACGGTTCCGCCTACTCGAATGTTCCATTGTGTGTTAGGTTTGTAGTTGAAACCAAACTCAATTCCTTTGTGACTTGTTTTTCCCGCAGAACGATAATCCGTTGAATTATCTTCTAATTTGATACTCAAAAGTTCGTTTGTTCCTTCCATATAATAAAGGGCGTAATCAAAGGTCAATTTATTTTCGAATAAAGAAACCCAACCACCAACTTCAAAATTTTCAAATGTTGCCGGTTCTAAATTATAATAAAACTCCGCCGTTTTTCCTGTTGATCCACCTGTGCCAGATTTTGCTCTAAAAATAGAAGTGACTCCTGGAGGAGCAAATCCCTGAGAATAATTCCCGTAAAAACCTGCTTCTTTGATAGGATTGAAGTTTGCACCCGCTTTGAAAGTGAATTTGTCGTAGGTTTTGTCCCCTGAAGAATTATCTAAGGCATTGTTGTATTTTAACTTCATAGCATCATAACGACCGCCAACCGTAACTATTAATTCTTGTATAGGACTGAAGTTGATTTGTTTAAAAATCGCTGTGTTGTAAATGTCGGCGGTATAATCGGCTAATTTGGTTTCAGGATGTTCTGCTACAATTTCGTATTTGTTTACCGTTTGTTTACCTGTTTCTCCAGGATTCAAATTAGCTTTGATGTCTAGTAAATACGACCAATAGGTTACAGGAGAAAAATCAAATGAAGCACCACTGACCATTGTTGTATTCCAAAAATTAAATTTTTGAGTGTGTTGGCCAATCGCTCCATAGCTTTTAAAATTGTTTGAATTTACTTCACCAGTGGCAGTAGTTGGATTTGTAGTAGGACTCCAACGTATTCCATAGGATGGATTTTGACCTAATTTATTATCTCTATGGTAAATAGTCATTCCTGTACTAGCTTTTGAGTTCCAATCGTGTTCAACTGTCAATCGCGTGCGTAAAGCTTCAGATTTTCTATAAGTGAAATCAGAGGTACTTGTGTATGTTCTGTTATTAAAATCATTTTCATTTACACTACCACTCATGTCTGAGAAATATTTCCCAACCATTGTGTTGCTTGTCAAACGTGTTTTGTCATTAATAGCGTAATCCAATCGAACATTCAAATTGTCTTTTTTGTAATCTGATTGTTCCATCCAAGAACTTTCTTGAATACTAGAAATACCTGAGATATGAAAACCAATTTTTCCAATAGTAGCTCCACCTGCAGCTTGAACTCTTTTATACCCCCATTGATCAGCTTGAACGCCAAATTTAAACTCGGGGTAATAAGAAGGTTTTTGTGAAATTAAATTGATGGTTCCGCCAACGGCTTCGGGGCCGTATAAAGATGAAACAGGACCTTTGACGATCTCAATTGACTGAAGGTTGAATTGATTGATTTCTAATAAAGCATTGTGGTTGAAAATCCCCAACGGTCGAATGGGCAAACCATCTTCTAGGTATAAATAATAACTAGAGTAGGAAATAGGTTGACGGATAGACATGGCATGTTGCTCATTGCCTAAGTTAATCATGACTACTCCCGGAGTTTTATTAGCGATTTCATATAAGGCCGAAGCTTTTGATTCGTCTATTGTTTTAGCCGTGATTTTACTGATGGCAACCGGCGTTTCTTTACGTAAAGTTTCCGTTCTGTTGGCTGTTACAAAAATATTGTCAAGCTCATTACAGCTAGTGTCTTTAACTTTTTTATTTTGGGCATGGATCAATTGTCCTACTAATAGTAGGATAACGAGTAATTTTCTCATTGGAATGGGAATAAATTATAATATAATAAGTTGCTCTTGGTTTGAACCAAAAGGGATTTATTCTGTGTCAAATACAGAAAAAAGATTATTATAATTTAAACAAGAGGAGGATGAAAAATGGTGAAAGAAACCATTTTTGGTTTTTCACAAAAATCAGAAAAAGTACTTTCTTTTTTTTGTGGAACAGTAGCAGTATTGATGTTGAATTCGAAAGGAGCAGTTGTGTAAACCAATTCTGTTTTTTCTTTCAGATTGGTGTTGTTCATTCTCTTTTCGTTATCGTCGTATTTTTTAAGGCTTTTTTGCAGTTCACAACGCCCGTTACAATTGTTATTGATGTTGGCTCTTTGAACGCAAATTGTTTGAGCGATTTCGTCCTGCGCTAATTTAAATTGCGTATAAATCACAACACTTCCCAGCGAAGGAAGTAAAAGTATTAGTGATAATAAAGTAGCAAAAAAAAGTTTCAAGACTATGCCTTTTGAATTTCTGCAAATATAGGTTAAAATTGTAGTAACGGATGATTTTTAAAATAATTTTTGAGGGAAGGTCTTAGCGAATAGCTAGATTAGGTACATTATAGAAGTAATACCAATAATATTTATAAAATAGTTCAATTGTCAGTTCGAGGAGTAATTTTTATTCTAAAAAAAGCAATATAAAATGACGTTATTTGAATGTTAGCACTTCTAATTCCCCTCTTGAGAGGGGCTAGGGGTGTGTTTTTTAAGTACATGTAAATCAGGTACTTGAACCAAAATGTCATAGGTATCGCTGTCGAGAACCGTTATTACATTTGACTATTTTGTACAGGTTTTTGGTGTAAAAGGTATTTTCTCAAACTAAAAAAAGCTCCATTTACGGATTGTAAACGGAGCTTTTAAAAATAGTATTGGTATTATCTAATGTTATCCTTAGTTCTAGGATTTATTTATATCAAAACGATCGGCATTCATTACTTTTGCCCAAGCTTTTACAAAATCGGCAACAAATTTTTCTTTATTGTCGTCTTGTGCATAAACTTCAGAATACGAACGTAAAATAGAATTGGATCCAAATACTAAATCCATACGGGTAGCGGTCCATTTTACAACTCCTGTTTTACGGTCGCAAATATCGTAAAGTCCTTTTGATGTTGGTTTCCAACTGTTCCCCATATCAGTTAGGTTAACAAAGAAATCGTTTGTCAATGCGCCAATGGTATTGGTGAAAACGCCATGTTTTGTATTGCCATAATTGGTGCCTAGCATTCTCATTCCACCAACAAGGACGGTCATTTCTGGTGCTGTTAAGCCCATTAATTGGGTACGGTCGAGCATTAATTCTTCTGAACTTACTATGTAATCCTTTTTACTGTAATTACGGTAACCATCAGCTAAAGGCTCTAAAGGTTCAAAAGATTCTGCATCTGTCATTTCATCCGTAGCGTCTCCACGACCAGCTGAAAATGGAACAGTAACGGAAACACCTGCAGCTTTTGCCGCTTGTTCTACACCAAGATTACCTGCCAGAACAATAGTATCAGCGATACTAATACCAAACTCAGTTGCAATAGGCTCTAGAACAGATAGAACATGTGCCAAACGTTGCGGTTCATTTCCTTCCCAATTTTTTTGAGGTGCTAAACGGATGCGTGCACCATTAGCACCACCACGCATATCAGATCCACGATACGTACGTGCACTATCCCAAGCGGTGTTTACCATTTCTGAAATAGATAATCCTGATGCAGCAATTTTGCTTTTTACAGCAGCAACATCATAACCTGTAGTCCCAGCTGGAATAGGGTCTTGCCAAATCAAATCTTCTTGAGGCACGTCTGTACCAAAGTAGTTTGCTTTTGGTCCCATATCTCTATGTGTTAATTTGAACCAAGCACGTGCAAAAGTTTCTGAGAAATACTCCTGATCGTTCATGAATTTCAATGAGATCTCTTTGTATATTGGATCCATCTTCATCGCCATATCCGCATCGGTCATCATTGGGTTACAACGTATAGTTGGATCTTCAACATCTACGGGTCTATCTTCGTCTTTAATACTCACAGGTTCCCATTGCCATGCTCCAGCAGGACTTTTGCGAGGTTCCCATTCGTGATTGAATAACATTTGGAAAAATCCACCGTCCCATTTCGTTGGATTCGTAGTCCAAGCACCTTCAAGTCCGCTGGTTACAGTGTAACGCCCTTTTCCTGTATTAGTTGGGTTTTTCCAACCTAATCCTTGTTCTTCTACTCCAGCTGATTCAGGATCTGGTCCTAGAATACTAGCATCACCGTTACCATGTGTTTTACCTACTGTATGTCCACCAGCAGTTAATGCAACAGTTTCTTCGTCATTCATTGCCATACGAGCAAACGTTTCACGTATTTGTGCAGCAGTTTTCAAAGGATCTTGTTTTCCGTTTACTCCTTCTGGATTAACATAAATTAGCCCCATTTGCACGGCTGCTAAAGGATTTTCCATTGTTTTAGGATCTTCAACATTTGCATAACGTTCGTCGCTTGGTGCTAGCCATTCTTTTTCAGCTCCCCAATACGTATCTATTTCTGGATGCCAGATATCTTCACGTCCAAATGCAAATCCAAAGGTTGTTAATCCCATATCAGCATAAGCAATTGTACCTGCCAAAGCAATTAAATCGGCCCAACTCACTTTGTTCCCGTATTTTTTCTTAATAGGCCATAGCAATCTTCTTGCTTTGTCTAAACTAACGTTATCTGGCCATGAATTTAGAGGTGCAAAACGCTGATTTCCTGCACCACCACCACCGCGACCATCAGATGTACGGTATGATCCAGTAGAGTGCCAAGACAGACGTATCATTAAACCTCCGTAGTGACCCCAATCTGCCGGCCACCAGTCTTGGCTATCCGTCATTAAGGCATGCATATCTTTTTTTAAGGCTTCAATATCTAGTTTCTTAAGTTCTTCATGATAATTAAACTCTTGCCCTAAAGGATTTGTTTTAGTATCATGTTGACTTAATATATCAAGGTTAAGTGCATTAGGCCACCATGACATAACATTTGATTTGGAAGCTGTATTTCCGCCGTGCATTACAGGGCATTTACCTGCTGAAGCATCGTGATTGCTTTCAATATTAGATGGTGTATCATTTTCTGGAAGTTGTCCATGATTTACCGGGCATTTACCTTGATCTGCATTGTTGTTATTTTCCATATTTAAAATTTTTATAGATTTAGTATTTTTCTTCTTTACCAAATTTAGGATTATTGTCTGCTATAAATTACAATCATTAATCTTCATATTTTATTCTGTCATAAGTAAAATTTATTAAAACGTTTAATAATATAAATTTTAAATATAACATGTAGCTTGGTTAGAAGTGAATAATGGATTAGGACTATTCGTTATATTTTAAAAAGCGATTTTCTTTGATAAAAATGGGAATGGTAGTTTAGGCTAGGTTTTGTTTGAATGACTAGTAAAATTAATTTGCTAAAAACCACTGTGTTACTTCTCTCAAAAATAACGAAAATAGTTGGGTTAAGAATGATGGGAAATAGATTTAACATTGTTTTAATGTATCAACTTTTATGGAATTATTCTAATTTGTATCGAATGAAAAGCTAATTCCGATTTTATAAGATATGGCATTGCAATTTCTACCTTCTTTGCGGAAAGTCTTTGTTGTTTTTCTTCTAAGTAAAAGATAAATCTGCTTGGGTATATTCTTAAATAGGGTACTGGTTAGTTGAATTGATTGCCAAATCCCTAGCCCTGACAGAAGTGGAAAGCCTATGCCGGTTGAAAGCCACTTTTTTCTGGTGGTGGCAGAGCGACCAGAGAAAGCTCCTGCCTAACAGGTACGGATAGTATTGTTGCTATCTTGTCCTTCTGAAAGTATCTCAAGCAACGATTTTCAACAGTTTCTTAATACCAATACAAGACTTGCTACTGTTGTGTGTGCAATGTCAGGAGATATTTAGCGGTTCTAAGAAGTTTTTGTTGATGTATTAAGACTCCGTAAAACAGACAATCTCGACTGCGCTACCTATGACGTTTTAGTTTAAATACCTGACTTACATGTACTTAAAAAAAAACACACCCCTAGCCCCTCTCAAGAGGGGAATTAGAAGTGCTAACATTCAAATAACGTCATTTTATATTGCTTTTTTTAGAATAAAAATTACTCCTCATTTGACAAAAAGCATCATGCTATCTAAAAAACGTTTTGTCAAGTTGAGCGAAGTCGAGACTCTTTTTTGAGTTAAAGCGTTTATGCGTGCAGGTATTATTACAATCTTGCCCTTTTGAAAGAATCTCAAGGAAATAGTTTTCGATATTTTGTTTATGGCAATTTGTATTTACTCTCTTTGTGGAAACAGGTAAATACCTGCGCTAACCTTTAGATTATAAGTCCGAGCGATCGGGATTTTAATTTATCCAAATACTATAATCTAGGTTTCCTAACACTCTTTTCAAATTAGCAAGAGCAATCATTTGTCCCACAGCAGTCAATCTGATATTATAAATTTCACATGAAATATAGATATCCATAAGTTTTTTGTAAGATGGAGCCTTCTGTTCTAAGGTTCTCTCAAGCTCTTCATTTCCAATATTTTTTAGAAAATCATATCTGTTTTTTGTAATATCTTTAAAATCATCCGCTGAAAAATTTAATGAAGTTAAGACACCTGTAAATTGTAGATATTGTTTGTTTGACCGACTTAAATTAAAGCTATTGTCAGTAAGACCAACAATCATTGAAGCATATTCTTCTAATCCTATAGGGTCTGTTAATCCAGTATGTTGAACAGAAGATAAATAATGCACTAGAGATATAAAACTAATGTGTTCTGCTGTTAATTTAGGAACAATTTTAATTCCTTCACTAGATACTATTGAGATGAAATCATTTGACGTTTTACTCATACGTTCAATTAATAGTTCAGATAGTACATCTGAATCTGTTTTTTCACCTTTTCTAGCGCTTGCTTCAACGACTTCATTAAAACTAAATTGAATGTCAGGGTCTTTAATTTTTTCAACATCTATTCGGTTAAAATTCTGCGCAAATTTATGTTCGAATTTCTCCAAGTAATTCTCAATGTTTTGAGTTGCAGTTTGACAGGCAATTTCTCTAAGTTTTGGAAAATTTTCACTTAGTAGTAAATGAAAGATTTCTTTCACCTCTGAAAACTGTAGACCTATATTCTGGATAACTTTGATGTCATTTCCAGCTTGTAAAGAAGTTCCGCCTTCTCCAGTTGCTTGCTTTTGTTTTTCAAACATTTTTCTTGTCATTTAATTTTTTAATCTTCACATCTCTACCTGATTGAATTCCAATAGAATTTTTACCTACTTTTTGTGTTTGTCCTTTTGACTTATTAATAAAGAAAATTGAAATTATGAACACTCCTATTCCTGAAAATAACCATTCATAGTTATTTGAAAAAAAATCTAAAATTTGTTTCATATATGTAATTTTGCAATAATATTGTTAATAACTAGTATATACTCGCTACAAAGTAGCACATATATATTCAAATTTGGGTATAAAAGCGAAGGAATATTTTTCTTTAGGTTCTTTCAAATATATAAAAATAAACTTATAATACATCAAAGTAACTTTCTATTTGTAAGATACTTTTTAAATCGTAATTATGAAAATACAAACGCCATAATCAGCCCCGATAGTAGTGAAAATGCTCTTGTATTGCGATAGCAAATACAAGAGATTGCAACGTCCCGAAGCGGGAGGGAAGTTGTTATGAAAACCAATTCTACTGCTCCTAAAAAAAAATCCCCAACTACTTTCGTAATTGGGGATTTGGAATTTTATAAAATAGGATTATTTGTTTACAACAACCCATTGACCTGTACCTATTAAGGCTTCGGCTTTTTTGAATTTCATTTCTTGCGTTTGTCCGTTGGCCACATTTTGAATGGTTACGGTGTCGTTGCGATTGATTTTTGGCATATCGCGAACGATCGTTTCTGTTACTTGACGTTGCTGTGTTTCGCCCGCTTCACGGTTTGCTGCTTCGCTAGAAACGATTTCGTCTTTTTGAGTTTGATAATTCTCTTTTGGACGTGGAATTTCTCTTGCTTCGTGTATGATTTCTGGAGCCGATTGTTGTGGTAAATCTCCTTTGAATAAGAAAGATATAACCTCTTTGTTGATTCCGTTAAGCATGCCGCTGAACAAGTTGAAAGCTTCAAATTTGTAGATAAGCAATGGGTCTTTTTGCTCATGAACCGCCAATTGAACTGATTGTTTCAATTCGTCCATTTTGCGTAAATGTTTTTTCCAAGCTTCATCAACAATCGCAAGAGTGATGTTTTTCTCAAAATCAGCCACTAACTGTTTTCCGTGTGAATCGTAGGCTCTTTTTAAGTCGGTTACTACGTTCAATGATTTTACACCATCAGTAAATGGTACTACGATGCGTTCGTATTGGTTGTTTTTATCTTCATAAACTCCTGCAATGATAGGGAAAGCTTCTCTAGCGCTACGTTCTGTTTTCTCGGTATAATATTTTAAAGCTTCTTTGTAAATTTTCCCTGTTAATTCAGCTTCTGTTAATTTTACAAAATCTCCTTCTGTAACTGGTGAAGTGATAGAGAAATAACGAATAGTATCAAATTCAAATGCTTTGAAATCATTCATAGCTTTACTATTTTGAACCACAACTTCGCAAGTGTCATACAACATATTAGCGATGTCTAATTTCAAACGTTCACCAAACAAAGCATGACGACGACGCTTGTAAATTACTTCACGTTGTGCGTTCATAACATCATCATATTCTAATAAACGTTTACGAACACCAAAGTTGTTTTCTTCTACTTTTTTCTGAGCACGCTCGATAGATTTAGTCATCATAGAATGTTGGATAACTTCTCCTTCTTCTAGTCCCATTCTGTCCATTACTTTGGCTACTCTTTCAGAACCAAACAAACGCATCAAGTTGTCTTCTAGCGAAACGTAGAATTGTGAACTTCCCACATCTCCTTGACGTCCTGCACGACCACGCAACTGGCGATCGACACGACGTGAATCGTGACGCTCTGTACCTACGATTGCTAATCCTCCTGCAGCTTTAACCTCTGCGGATAATTTGATATCCGTTCCACGACCAGCCATATTGGTTGCAATAGTAACTACGCCTGGTTTTCCTGCATCTTCAACAATTTGCGCCTCTTGCTTGTGCATTTTGGCATTCAATACATTGTGAGTAACCCCTCTCATTTTAAGCATACGGCTTAATAATTCTGAGATTTCAACAGAAGTTGTTCCAATTAATACCGGACGACCTGCTTTTGATAATTCCGTTACGTCTTCAATAACTGCATTGAATTTTTCACGAGTCGTTTTGTATATAAAATCTTCTTTATCATGTCTTGCCATTGGTCTGTTTGTTGGGATTTCAACAACGTCCAATTTATAAATTTCCCAAAGTTCTCCAGCTTCAGTAACTGCAGTTCCAGTCATACCGCCTAATTTGCTGTACATTCTGAAATAGTTTTGCAAAGTTACCGTTGCAAATGTTTGAGTAGCGGCTTCAATTTTTACGTTTTCTTTGGCTTCAATCGCTTGGTGTAATCCGTCAGAATAACGGCGACCGTCCATGATACGACCTGTTTGCTCATCGACAATCATAATTTTGTTGTCCATGATCACGTATTCTACATCTTTTTCGAACAAAGAGTAGGCCTTTAACAGTTGAGTTAAAGTATGAATACGTTCGCTTTTGATACTGAAATCTTGGAACAAAAGTTCTTTCTCTTCTGCTTCAGCGTCTTTGTCTAGATTTTTCTTTTCTATGGCAGCAATCTCTGTTCCGATATCTGGAAGTATAAAGAAATCAGCATCTGTATCTCCAGAAAGGTATTTGATACCGTTGTCAGTCAATTCTACTTGATTGTTTTTTTCTTCGATGACAAAGTACAAAGCTTCATCAATCTTATGCATTTCACGGTTGTTATCCTGCATATAGGAGTTCTCCGTTTTTTGAAGTAATTGTTTGATTCCTTCTTCACTCAAGAATTTAATCAAGGCTTTGTTTCTTGGCAAACTTCTGTATGCTCTTAACAATAGGACACCACCTTCTTTGGTATTCCCCTCTTTGATTAATTTTTTAGCTTCTGACAAAAATCCATTTGCTAGTTGACGTTGTAAGGTAACTAGGTTTTCGATTTTTGGCTTCAATTCGTTAAACTCATGACGGTCTCCTTGAGGAACTGGACCAGAGATAATCAATGGCGTTCTAGCGTCATCAATCAATACCGAATCGACCTCATCGACAATTGCAAAGTTGTGTTTGCGTTGTACCAAATCATCTGGTGAATGGGTCATGTTGTCTCTTAGGTAGTCAAAACCAAACTCGTTGTTGGTACCATAAGTAATATCAGCGTTGTAAGCGGCTTTTCTTCCTTCAGAACTTGGTTGGTGATTGTCAATACAATCAACAGTCATTCCGTGGAATTCAAATAAAGGAGCTTTCCAAGTACTATCACGTTTGGCTAAGTAATCATTCACGGTTACTAAGTGTACTCCGTTTCCTGTCAAAGCATTCAAGTACATAGGCAAGGTTGCTACTAATGTTTTTCCCTCTCCAGTTTGCATCTCAGCAACTTTACCTTGGTGCAATACCATTCCACCAATCAACTGAACGTCGTAGTGAATCATGTCCCATGTGATGGCTTTACCAGCAGCATTCCATTGGTTTTGCCATACAGATTGGTCTCCTTCAATAGAAACGTAAGGTTTTGCAGCAGCAAATAATCGGTCTTGTTCTGTTGCTGTAACAGCGATTTGAGCATTGTCTTTGAAACGTCTTGCTGTTTCTTTTACCACTGCAAAAGCTTCGGGAAGAATTTCCAATAATGTTTTTTCCGAAATATCGTAAGCTTCTTTTTCTAGAGCATCGATTTTTTCGTAAAGATCTTCTCTTTGATCAATATCCTCAGTAGCTTCTACTTCTTCTTTTAACGAATTTATTTTTTCGTCAACAGCAGTACGTGCTTCTTTGATTTGATTTTTGAAGTAATACGTTCTTGCTCTTAGATCATCATGTGATAAGGTGATCAAAGTGCTCTCAAACGATTTTATTTTTTTTAGGTAAGGTTGTAATTCCTTAACGTCTTTCTCGGATTTATTTCCAACAAAGGCTTTTAAAATGCTATTTATAAAACTCATAATAGTTTTTGTTGCTAAATTATTTTCTTCTTTATGTTTAACCAAAAAAAAAGCCTCAGATTGAGACTTTTTTCTTGATTTATTTTTTAATATTCGTCCTCATTCCAAAGATAGTCTTCGTCAGTAGGATAATCAGGCCAAATTTCTTCCATTGATTCATATATCTCGCCTTCGTCTTCAATAGACTGAAGGTTTTCTACTACCTCTAACGGTGCACCTGCACGTATAGCGTAGTCAATAAGTTCGTCTTTGTTAGCAGGCCACGGTGCATCACTTAGGTAGGATGCTAATTCTAATGTCCAATACATCTTTTTATCGATTTAGTTTTGTGCAAAAATAAATTTTTTACTGAAAAATACAAGTAAAAAAAGTTTTTTTTATAATAAAATTAAGAACGTCGTTTTTGAGTTATGAATTTTAAGGCATAAATTATGTGAAAGTTAAACTCATAACTCATAATTTATCACTCATAATTACTTTCTAGGTATCCACTTCACTTCTTCAGCGTTCAAGTCAAAAGTCAACTTTCGTGCCAAGACAAAAAGATAGTCAGAAAGTCGGTTTAGGTATTGAATCGTCAGTTCTTCAATGGGTTCTTCATGGTTTAAATGTACGGCAAGACGTTCAGCTCTACGACAGACACAACGTGCTATATGACAATATGACACAGTTGTATGTCCACCTGGCAATACGAAATGCGTCATGGGAGGCAATGCCAGTTCCATAGAATCGATTTCATTTTCTAATAATTGAATATCGGCTTTAGTGATTCCAAGATTTTTTAAACGAGGTTGACCATTTTTCAAAATTTCTTTTTCTGGCGGTGTGGCTAAGATAGCGCCCACGGTAAAAAGACGGTCTTGAATTTCGATCAATATACTTTTATAGTGTGTATCCATTTCTTGGTCCCGAATCAATCCAATATAGGAATTGAGTTCGTCAACAGTACCGTAGCTGTCAATTCGGATGTGGTCTTTTGATACTCTAGTCCCTCCAAAAAGCGCAGTTGTTCCTTTATCGCCTGTTTTTGTATATATTTTCACGTTTTTTAATTAAGGATTTTTTATTTAGGAATTAGGATTTTGAAAAGGAATAGACTTCTATCATATAACTTCTAACTTTTTAGGGTGTCACTTTCAATCATTCCATCTCTCAACCGAATGATTCTATTTGCATAAGCGGCAATTTCTTCTTCGTGTGTGATTAGGATGACGGTGTTGCCATTGGAATGAATTTCGTTAAAAAGCGCCATGATTTCAAGGGATGTTTTACTATCTAAATTCCCTGTAGGTTCATCGGCAAGAATAATGGAGGGTTTATTGACTAATGCTCTCGCAATAGCTACACGTTGCCTTTGTCCTCCAGAAAGTTGGTTGGATTGATGATCCATTCGGTCAGCTAACCCCACTTGTGTTAGTACTTCTTCGGCTCTTTTTCGTCGTTCGGGTTTGGTATAGCCTGCATAAATCATCGGTAGTGCGACATTATCTAAAGCATTCATTCGAGGCAAGAGATTGAAGGTTTGAAATACAAAACCTATTTCTTTGTTGCGAATGCCAGCTAATTCATCATCTTTCATCTTACTAACATCTTTGCCATTTAGTATGTAATTTCCAGATGTAGGCGTGTCTAAACAGCCTAAAAGATTCATTAAAGTTGATTTCCCAGAACCCGATGGCCCCATCAAAGCGACATATTCCCCTTTTTTGATTTCTAGATCAATGCCTTTGAGTACATAAACGGTTTCGTCGCCTAACGCAAAATTGCGTTTAATATTTGTAATTTTTATTAATGGATTTGCCATTTATTGCTGCAATTGATAGATTATATTTTCTCTTTTTTAAAAGTACAAAAGACTTTTGAATTAATGAGATGTTGGTAGAAATACATTATGTTGCATTTTTTCTAGATAAAAAAACAATCAACTAGTCTTCTATTTTATAAATAGCCATTATGTCTTTTAGTATAGCGTCAAAATCGATATTAAGGTCAATTAATTTTCCACTATGAATGTCAAAAATCCAACCGTACACTTTTAGACTTCGTTCTCTGTTTGCTTTTTGTACTTCGGCGGTTTTGATAATGTTGATACATTGCTCTTGAACGTTTAACTCAACCAATCTTTTATATTTTTCTTTTTCATTTAAAATAGCATCCAATTCTTTTCGATGTATTCGATACACATCACGAATGTTTCGCAACCAAGGATTTAAAATACCTAAATCGGATTGTTGCATTGCCGCATGCACGCCACCACAGCCATAGTGCCCACAAACAACAATATGATTTACTTTGAGATGCATCACAGCATAATTGATTACAGACATCGAATTGAGATCAGTATTGGGAACCATATTAGCGATGTTGCGATGCACAAAGACTTCTCCCGGTTGTAATCCCATCAACTCTTCGGCAGAAACGCGACTGTCGGAACAACCAATATACAGAAACTCCGGAGATTGCCCTTTACCTAATTCTTCAAAATAATTTTCATCCGTTTGAAGTTGTTTAGCAATCCATTTTCTATTGTTTTCGAAAATTTGTTTGATATCCATAATGAAAATTTGAATTTATGTTCGAATGATAAAATGCTGTTTGGGTTGTTCGTACCTAAAGAATACTAATCCCCATTGATAGGTATCGATCGTAACTTTTACTTTAGGGTGCTTCTTTATAATTTCCCAAGCCGCTTCCATTTCTGCCGACCAATGAATATCGTCAAAAATCCAGACAGTATCATTAGTAATTGTGGGTACTAAGCGTTCAAAATAATCTAAAGTAGCTTTTTTTGAATGATTGCCATCAAAATAAATAAGGTCGTATTTCGAATTTTCTATTGATAATTTTTCAAATGACGTATCAAATTCGCCAACAACAATGTCAATGTTTTTGAAGCCAAATTTTTGAAATTGCAATTGTGCTTGATTCGCAGTTTGAGGGCAGCCTTCTAGAGTTGTAATAGTTGCTTTTGTCTCGACAGTACGGGATCCTAAAGATAAAGCAGAAGTAGCTAACCCTAATGAAGTTCCTAATTCGAGTATGTTTTTTGATTGGAAATAAGTGCTGATACGGTACAGTAATTCTGCTCTTTTGGTACCAATTCCAGCCGTTTTTGCCATTTGTGAAATGACACGATGATTGGATTTAAAGACTTTCGAACCTGCACCAAAATCGGTTATTTCGATACTACTATTATTGTCTAATAATTCTTGTCGAAATTGCTTTAGAATAGTATAATCGGTTTTTAGCTTTCTATCATAAAAACATTTTGTAATCAAAGTGAACACAAAAGGAGAATGTACCGCATGTTCGTTTTTTGAAAGCCAAAGAAATTGTAAATAAGATTTGATAGGGAATAACATAATAGTGCGCGGAGTTTCACATAGAAGTGACGAAGATACTCAGAGTTTTTTTTCTTTAATAATAAAAACTAAACTTTGTGAAGCTCTGTGTTAACTTTGTGCTTCTATCAAGGCAAACGCATGAGTTAAAAATAAAATAGAACAGCCACGAATTACACGAATTACACGAAATACACGAATTTGAATTTTGAATAATTGCACAAATCATCAAATTACTAAAAAGTTGGTGTAATTATTTTTTTAGAGTTATAGTAATTTGTGAAAATTCGTGAAATTACTACGTCAGTTCGCTATCGCTCGAGTCGTGGCCAAAATAACTGGTGCGTTTGCCCTGAAAAGAATGTATTCTGGTTTTATTATTGTTTTTCAACTCACTTAAAAAGAAAGATTTAAAAACTATCTTTGCAGCCTTGGAATTTTAACCAAGATTGATGCTTTTTTTATGATACACCAAGATGAAATTGAAGAAATAGTTGCTATAGATACAGCTGAAATAGAGCGCTGTATTGCCATTCTTTCGCAACTTACAAATGATACTGACCAAATATTTGATATTCCAAAAGAACAACGAACTGCGCTAATTAAAGCAGCAGGTCAGTTTGCTAGACCTGATCGTGACGAGCTTTCGCGCCGTAAAAAAGACGGAGCCAAAGCCGCCAAACGCAAAATGGAAAAACGCGATAGAACCGCTAGGAAAGAAACTGGAATTCGTTCAGCTCGTGAATCGGCTATTTTTATGGCGCCTAAATTATTGGCTGCAGCAGAATTAGAAAACAAAGAAACCTTGGAACTCGAAACGCCAAGACAATGTTATGTGTGCAAAACGGATTTTACCAAAATGCACCATTTTTATGATAGCATGTGCACTGATTGTGGGGATTATAATTACGCCAAACGTTTTCAAACCGCAAATGTCAAAGGACAAATAGCGGTCGTTACAGGTTCTCGATTGAAGATTGGCTATCATATTACATTAATGTTATTGCGTGGTGGGGCAACTGTAGTGGCAACCACTCGTTTTCCGATAGATTCTGCATTGCGTTTTGCACAAGAAAGTGATTTTATGGATTGGGAACATCGCTTGAAAATCCATGGTTTGGATTTACGCCATATTCCGAGTGTGGAAATTTTTTGTAATTACATCGAACAACAATACGGTCGTTTGGATATTTTAATCAACAATGCGGCTCAAACGGTGCGCCGTCCTTCGGGATTTTATACTCATTTAATGAAAAATGAAGGTCGTCCAGTAGCTTCTTTGCCTACACAAGCGCAAACTTTATTGTCTGATCACACGCATTGTTTGGCGGAACTAAAAGTATTGACTTCGGGAGCTTCTTCGAATGATAATATGCCTGTTACTTGGCACGGACCTGAACCTGGAATAGGCTTGAGAGCTTCGGCACAATTATCTCAAATTCCGTATTCGTTTGATAAAGCATTAGTAACGAATGAAGTTTTTCCAGAAGGAGAATTGGATGCCGATTTACAGCAAGTCGATTTAAGGAAAACAAACAGTTGGCGTTTGAAATTAGGTCAGATAGAAACTACTGAAATGATTGAAGTCCAGTTGGTGAATTCTGTAGCGCCATTTGTATTATGCAACCGTCTTTCTGAATTGATGAAAAAAGACAATACCGGACAAAAACACGTTATAAATGTTTCGGCGATGGAAGGGAAGTTTTATCGCGATTTCAAAGAAGACCGCCATCCGCATACCAATATGGCCAAGGCCGCTTTGAATATGTTAACACATACAGCAGCACGAACGTTAGCCAAAGACGGAATCTTTATGAATGCAGTTGATACTGGATGGGTAACAGATGAAGATCCAGCAGAATTGGCCAAAAAGAAACAAGAACAACAAGATTTTCAACCACCTTTAGATATTGTAGATGGAGCAGCAAGAGTGATGGATCCCCTATTTGACGGAATAAACTCTGGAAAACATTGGTGCGGAAAATTCTTGAAAGACTACAACCCGATAGCTTGGTAGGAAACAGATATTTTTTTAAAAATAAGTTTGTCTCTATTTTATTTTAGGACTTAGTGTGGTACAATTGTACTAAAATATAATTAGTATAAATTAGCTTATTACATTTTTAAAAATCGATTATTAACAAGCTTTCGGAATATAATTTACAACCTTTGAATTCAAAAAAAATAAAAGTATGAGTAAGACAAAATTAACCATCAATAGTAATGGTTCTATAAAAATTGAGGGTGATTTCGAAATAGTAGATGCTACGGGCAACACTTATGGATTGGAAGGAAGAATAGCTTTGGGTCTTTGCCGTTGTGGATTGTCATCCAATAAACCTTTTTGTGATGGTTCCCACCGCAATGGTTTTGAGCACGAATCAAAAGCTTTTGATTTACCAGCTTTGAAAAGTAAATAGATATTTTTTGGAATATAGAAAAAGCTGCATTTTTTACGAATACAGCTTTTTTTGTGTGTAATATCCTTGCGTGAGGGATAGAAACGACATCCTTTTGTGAAGCGATAGCGGAACAAAAGATATAGTGTATAGCCCGACTCGCTGTAACGATAGTGGAAGTGAGGCACGCCCAAAAAATGATAAACTAAAAATCCGATTTACAAATAAATGTAAATCGGATTTTTTGAATAATATGTTTTTCAATTCCCTTTTCGGTACTATTGGGATATCTATCCCTCCATCTTTGCACTCAATTCAAACCAACGTTCTTCTTTGGTTTCCATTTTGTTAATGAGGTTCTGCAATTCTTTTCCTTTTTTCTCAATATCAGTTTCAACTACTTTTCCATCAGAGAATAATTGTTCGATTTTCACTTTTTGTTCTTCGAGATCTTTGATTTCCTTTTCTAACTTTTGAAATTCTTTTTGCTCGTTAAAAGTTAGATTTCCAGTAGGATTTTTTTGTTTCCATTCCTTCTTTTCCACTTTGTTGTCTTCTTTCTGAGCCACATCAGTACTGTCTTCATACGCTCTAAAGTCGGAATAATTTCCAGGGAAATTTTCAACCACACCTTGACCTCTAAAGATAAATAAGTGATCTACAATTTTGTCCATGAAATATCTATCGTGAGAAACCACTAGTAAACAACCAGGGTAATCAAGCAAGAAGCTTTCTAATACATTTAAGGTTACAATGTCCAAATCATTTGTTGGTTCATCCAGAATCAAAAAGTTAGGGTTCTGAATCAAAACGGTACATAAATACAAACGTTTCAATTCACCACCACTCAATCTGTCTACAAAATCATATTGTTTTTTGGCATCAAAAAGGAAACGTTCCAATAATTGTGAAGCCGAAATCATTCTTCCTTTCATTAACGGAATAAATTCTCCGTATTCCTTTATAACGTCAATTACACGTTGTCCCGGTTTAGGGTTGATTCCGCTTTGGGTATAATATCCTAGTTTTATTGTTTCTCCAATGACTACTTTTCCACCATCAAGCGGTAAAGTTCCGGTCAATAAATTCAAAAAAGTAGATTTTCCAGTCCCGTTTTTTCCAATGATTCCGATGCGTTCTCCTGGTTGAAAATCAAAACTGTAATTGTCCATGATGACATGATCCTTGAATTTCTTAGAGATTTTATGAAGTTCAACAATCTTGTTCCCCATGCGCTCCATGTTGATCTCCAATTCCACTTTGTTTTCACGACGGCGACTTTGCGCTTTTTCCTTAATGTCGTAAAAATCATCTTGACGTGATTTGGATTTAGTCGTTCTCGCTTTAGGCTGACGACGCATCCATTCTAATTCTTTTACAAAAAGATTCTGTGCTTTGTCCACACTCGAATTTTCAGAGGCAATGCGTTCTTCTTTTTTCTCTAAATAATAGGAGTAATTTCCTTTATAAGAGTATAATTTTCCATTGTCCAATTCGATGATTTCATTACAAACACGTTCTAGAAAGAAGCGGTCGTGCGTCACCATAAACAAGGTAATGTTTTCTTTGGCAAAATAAGTTTCCAACCATTCGATCATCTCCAAATCCAAGTGATTTGTAGGTTCATCCAGAATCAATAAATCGGGACGATTAATCAAAATAATGGCAAGAGACAAACGTTTTTTCTGTCCACCTGAAAGATTTTTTACTTTCAATTTGAAGTCTTCCAATTTCAGTTTGAACAAAATTTGCTTGTATTGGGTTTCAAAATCCCAAGCATTGTGTTGGTCCATTCCGTCAAAAGCTTTTTGGTAGGCTTCTTCGTCTTCTGGGTTTTCCAATGCTTTTTCGTAAGCTTCAATAACTTTCAAAGTTTCGTTATCCGAAGCAAAAATGCTTTCTTCGATAGTTAATTCTTCCTGTAAATTATTGTTTTGCGACAAGAAAGCCATTTTGATACCTTTTCTCAAAACTACTTGTCCAGTATCCGGTTCATCAAGACCATTGATGATGCTCATAATGGTTGTTTTTCCGGAGCCGTTTTTGGCTATAAAGGCAATTTTTTGGTCTTTGTTAATCCCAAAAGAAATATTTTCAAAAAGCGTTCTCTCTCCAAAAGATTTCGAGATATTTTCAACTGATAAGTAGTTCACTAGAGTAATTTTTTTTGCAAAAGTAAGCTATTCAGTTGTAATAAGAGAATGGAATGAGGAATAGAGAGAGTAGATGACTATGGAAAGAGATAAAAAGGAGGGTTTAGAGCAAAGCGATAAGGTATTTGTTAGTCTAATGATTGATAATCGGTTAGTGCAGAATTACATTAATGAGCATTCAAGTCCCTTATTTTTGGGGTAAAATTGTACTGAATTAGGATAATTAATGCTTATGTAGATGGTTGGTAATGAGGTAATTTTATTTAAAATATTATTTATAAAATAAAAACAATGAAAAAAAAATTACTTAAAAAAACAGGGCTATTAATAGCCGTTTTAGGATTGTGTACTTCGCAATTATCTGCACAAACTACTTTAACTGCTGGCGATATCGCTATTGTGGGATTCAAAGAAGTTAATACTAATGTTGGAGCCGTAGCTTTTATATTGTTGAAAGATATTACATCTGGTACAAAAATCACTATTACCAATCGTTCTTGGTTGAGTGACCAAACTGGATTTACTGGGGCTTACGGTGTAGATGATACCTATACTTGGACTGCTGGAGGTGCTTTTGCTAAAGGTACTATTCTTAGGTTAGAATCAGATAATACAGTAAAATTAGTGACTGGAGGAGCTGCAACAACTGTAGGGACTACTGTAGCTGAGACTGGTACTGGAGCAACAGCTGGATTTAACTTGGTGTCAAGTAATACTACTATAAACGATGCTAGTAATGCTCCTGGAATTACTAAGGCTGGGGATTCTGTATTGATTTTTCAATATTCTGGTGGGACTTTTGCTTACCCTACCTCTGGAGATTCTACTGCTTGGATTGCTGGGTTGAAAACTGGTATTCCATGGGGAGCTATTGTATCGGGTACAGCAAATTCATTTAGTGCTTTACCTACTGCTTTGAGCGGGGCTGGATTCAATTTATATATTGGTGATGCTAATAATGGTGCTTACAATGGTGAGATTTTAGGTAGCGCCTCAAATATTAGAGCAAAGACTAATTTAGCAGCTAACTGGACTACTAATCTTGATAATTCTGGAACATTATCAGGTGTATATAAACTTTGGAGTTATGCAGAAACAAATGGTACCGATTTCGGACAAATTGGTAAATCAGGTACTTTAGCTGTTAGGAATTTTGAATTGGACAATGCAATTAGCGTATATCCTAATCCTACTGCAAATTATGTTTCTATTAATTTAGGTGGTAATGAATTAACAAAAGCTAGTTTGACTAATGTTTCAGGTGCAATTGTTCTTTCTTCAAGTGCAACTACTATTGATTTATCATCGCTTTCAGCGGGTGTTTACTTTTTAAAGATTGAGACTGCTAAAGGTTCTACTACTAAGAAAATAGTAAAACAATAAATTTCAATTTATGTAATACTTTAAAAACTCGCAATTTGCGAGTTTTTTTTGCTTAGGTAGAATGTGCATTGCTTGAATTTTTTAAAAATTCTGTCAATTTCGAATATTTCATGCCCATCCTATTCCTGTTTTTTCAAATATAAAGTGGTATAATGCCGATAAAGTATATAATAGTACTGCCATGCCTGTACAACGCTTCGGGAAGAGATTGGGGTAATTGGACTATATTGACCTAAGCCTAAAAGTGCAAACAAGCGAAGTAATACATCATCGGTATAAATTATTTGATTGCAGATTCTATTGTTTTGTTTTCGTTGACCTTTAGCTATAAACCATAAAAAAAAAGCAGAGACTACTACTCGAGGGCACTGAAAAAGTCCTTTAAAAGTAAAAAACGATAAAAACTAAAAAAGAGCATAAACAGTAGTGTTTATGCTCTTTTTCATTATTGTAAACCCCTGTGATGTCAGAAAATCAAATTTGTGTAAAAAAAAAGAAATCAAATAAAATCAACCCCTTATTTAATCGATATTTTAATGATTTTTTGAAAAGAGGGACTTTTTCAGTGCCCTCCTACTACTCTGTGCTTTTTTTTTGTATACTAGGGTATAGAATGTTTTTATTTAGAGTACTTTTTATCTTTTAACAATCAATGTTTGGCTAAAGGAATTTTCGCCAGAAACAACCCGAACAAAATAGGTTCCGTTTTGAATATTAGAATTTAGTTGCAATTGTACTTCATTATTGACTTCAATCTTGGCGTTGTTGTGAATTTGAACGGGACGACCTAAAACATCATAGATATAAATATCAATGGCATCTGTTGGTTCAAAATTCAATCCAATGCTCAAATTAGAGTAAGCTGCAGGATTGGGATATAGATATACAAAAGGCAATTGGTTTGACAAAAATTTAGGTACAGACAAATCTACAGTGTACCCTGTAAAAGTTTTAGGGTAATCTGGTAAATTGTTGCTATTCCATGTGTTCTCTGCGGCTGTACTATCAAAAAACAGTGCGTCAATATTGGTTCTGGACCATTGATAACCGCCGCTTACCATAGTATTGAGTAGTGATTGGTTAGAGTCTGCCAAGTTAGTTGTTTCACCAATGTCAGTGTTTAGGTTGTATAGTTGCCAAGTGCCATCACCAGAAGAATACGCCTTCCATTGATCTCTTCGGATACCTACATTATTGAGCGCTCGGTGTCTCAACACAAAAATAGATTCTCCTGCTCTTGGGTTGGTATTGTTAACGATGTTGTTGTAAATGTCTTTACCGTCCAGTTTTTTACCTGTGGGAATCGTAGCCCCTGCAAGATTTACAAAAGTAGGGTAGAAGTCTAAAGAGGAAACTACATAATCGTATTTTACACCGGCTGGTATGTGGTTAGGCCAATGCATCATCATAGGAACTCGATAACCACCTTCGTATGTGTCACCTTTGTTTCCTTTAAGAGGGCCGTTATTTGCATTTCCACCACTGACTATTCCGCCATTATCACTCAAAAATACAATTAAGGTATCATTATATTCACCATTAGCTTTTAATGCATCCACAATTTTTTTTACTCCTCTGTCAACGGAATAAACCATAGCGGCATATTTTTGACGATTGGAAGTTGTATAGGTGAAGTTATATGGGGCTGCTGCTAATATATCCATGTCGGATTGTAAAGCTTGCATAGGTTCATGAGGCGCATTGTAAGCTACATACATAAAAAATGGAGCTCCATCATTGCTCTCAGCATTCTGAATAAAGGTAACCGCTTCGTCCGAAAATAAGTCGGTGATGTAAGCTCCTATGGCTTCATTGGCAAGACCATAATTTTTTCGTAACGGAAGTGCATAAGCGGCAGTTCCCCCTGAAGTTGTAAAATAATTATGTCCTCCGGTTAACATTCCGTAGAAATAATCAAAGCCACGGGAATTGGGTTGGTGTGCTGTCGATTGTCCTAAATGCCATTTTCCAAACGCTCCAGTTTTATAACCAGATGTTTTTATTACATTGGAGAAAAAGGTTTCGTTTAAGTCCACTCCTTTATTGTATTCGGTATCGCTTAAATTGTATTGCGCGCCTATTTTGTGAGGATAACGACCGGTAAGTAAAGCTGTTCGGCTAGGGCCACAAAAAGGATGTGCTACATAAGCAGAAGTAAATATAGTTCCCGCATTAGCCAAGGCATCAATGTTTGGACTTGCAATGTCAGCAGCACCATTATTGAAGCCTATATCAGCATAGCCCATGTCATCCGTTAGGATAACAATAATATTAGGGCGTGTTTGACTCCAGGTTTTTAATTGTCCAAGAATAAGCGTAAAAACCGCTAATAAGGCCAATTGGTTTTTAAAAGTTAGTTTCATTTTAGTTCTGTTTGGTTGGTTTTTTAGAAGTCTTGAAGAAGTGTTTTTCTGACTCTAAAATAACAGTACAATGTAGAACTAACTAAATTTCTAAAATGAGTTTTTTTTATCTTTTACTAACTGAATTTTATCCTTAATTTTTTTAAATTAGTGAGCTGATAATCAGAGGTTTTTATTTCTATTTTAAAAAGGACTCAAATCAACACGATGCAATTGCTGATGTACATTGAAGATAGGCTTTCGAACCATTTTCTCATTGGTAATATAATAATTAAATCCATCAGGTGTAGCGATTCCTTCCACCTGGTGAAAAGGCAATTTGAGTTTGATTTTACGTTTATTGCCCGAGAAAAAATCAGTACCATTGAAATCAGATAACAAATAAATAAATGGTTTCAAAAGTTTAGAATAACCTGTTAAAGCAATAGTTTTTGTGGCTTCAAAATAAGTGGCTCCTGTAACCAATCCTTTTGTCTTAAAAGTTTCTTTGGCCTTTGCTATATATTTTCCAGGCTGTTTGGGTAAAGAATAAACTGTGGTTTTTAAATCTTTAAAACGTTTGGTAAATAAATAAATACTGTCTTGCAAAACGACAAACGCTTCACAATCAAAATTCGTTTTGTTAGGTTTTTGAGCGCTTAAGTCCGTTTGGTCATCGTAGGAAAATGCAATAGTATCAATTTTTGCTAAATTGTTGTAGTACTCATTTTTAGCCAATCTCAAAATACGTAAATCGGTCCGATTTCCTTGATAATTATTACCAAAGTCACCTAAATATAGATAGTCATTGTCTTGGCTTATTTCTTCCCATTCTTTGTTTTTTAATCCGTTGATGTTTATCTTTTTCTCAATTATTCCTTTTGTGTTCATGCCGTAAATTGTAGCATCAGTATCATCATTGATAGTCCATAAAAGAGAATCAAAGTAAAGTAAACTGGAAGTCTCAGTCAAAGAGTCACTCAATTGAACAGAAAAATCAGGTTTAATCTTTACTTTTTTATAACAGCAACTGCCATCGTTTACGGTTGCTTTAGGGTTGAATTTTTTAGACAAAGGATCTGTACAACCCGAAATTTGACTCCAAGTCGTAATCGTGAAAATTAGGAAAAAGAAAAAAGTGACTTTCAATTTTATGGGTTTAGATACCAAAAGTAATTCAAAAATATTTCCGCAGAAGGTTTAACACTGTATATTTGCGTCATGCAGTTATCCGTAATCATACTCAATTATAACGTTCAATACTTTCTAGAGCTTTGCCTATTAAGTGTGCAAAGCGCTGTAGAGAATATAGACGCTGAGATTATTGTAGTCGATAACAATTCGCCAGATGGGAGTTGCGCCATGGTCAGAGAGCGTTTTCCACATGTAAAACTCATCGAAAACAAACAAAACTCAGGTTTTCCCAAAGGCAATAATATCGGAGTTGCTGAAGCTATAGGTGAATATATCTGTATTTTAAATCCTGATACAGTAGTTGCAGAAGATACATTTATTAAAGTTTTGGCTTTCGCCAAAAAACAAAAAAACCTCGGGATTATTGGTGTCAAACTGATTGATGGAGCAGGAAACTTTTTGCCCGAAAGCAAACGTGGCGTTCCAACGCCTTGGGTAGCTTTTACAAAAATCACAGCTTTGTATAAACTGTTTCCAAAAGTCGTCTGTTTTGGGAAATATTATGCTAGTCATTTGACTAAAAATCAAACCGGTCAAGTCGAAATCCTAGTTGGGGCTTTTATGGTTGTGCAACGACAATTATATAAGGATATTGGCGGATTTGACGAGGATTGTTTCATGTATTCAGATGATATTGATTTGTCCTTTATGGCTTTAAAAAAAGGGAAAAACAATTTTTATTTCCACGAAACTACCGTGATTCATTTTAAAGGAGAAAGTACCATTAAGGATGAAACTTATATGAAACGTTTTCAGGAAGCGATGAACTTTTTTTATAAAAAACATTTCAAAGTTTCGATGCTGTTTTCTATCTTTATGAAGCTTGGAATCTTATTTTTTTCTTTCGTGAAAATGTTTCAAGGAAAAAGTAAAATTAAAAATGAGATAGAGCATTTTGTCCTTTTTTCAAAAGACAAAAACTTAGCGAATAGGTTAAACACAGTTATTAAAAAGAATTTAGATTTTCGAGATTTGAATGCCGAAAAATTAGTTTTTTTGGAGTCTAATGCGAATAATTCTCCAGTTGAAATTATATTAGATGCTCATTTTGTTACCTTTAAAGAATGTATCGGTTTTATGGAATTACAAAAAAACAACAATTGTACCTTTAAAATTATACCCAAAAACACCGATTTCTTAATTGGGAGTGATAATTCTATTGAAAGAGGAACTGTTATAAAAATTGGAGTATAAATTACATATCTCAGATAAAAAAAGCAATAAATAGCTACATATGAAATGAATGTTTCAAAAAATCACTAATTTCGCAAACAGATAATAAAACGACACCTTTTTAGGGTAAATGATATGGCAAGATTTGAATTAAAACTTCCAAGAATGGGAGAAAGCGTCGCAGAAGCAACTATTACAAACTGGTTAAAATCCGTTGGTGATACTATCAATGCTGATGATGTCATAGTTGAAGTTGCGACAGACAAAGTAGATAATGAAGTTCCTAGTGAAGTATCTGGAGTTTTGGTAGAACAACTTTTTTCTAAAGACGATTTGGTGCAAGTAGGTCAAACTATTGCAATCATTGAGACTAGTGATGTTACAGATGTCAAAGAGGAAGAAATTATTGATTCTGAAGTTATTGATCAGATAGCCAAGGCAGTGGAAGTAGCCAAAGAGATGGTTGCTGCTCCAGTTGATTTTTCTAGCTCGGATAAATTTTATTCTCCATTAGTAAAAAATATAGCCTCTACTGAAGGGGTTTCTCTTCAGGAATTGGATTTAATAGTAGGAACAGGAAAAGACAATCGTGTTACTAAAGATGATATTTTGACCTATGTTCAAAATCGTAGTTCCAATGGTGTAATGCCAGTGGCAGCAACTGTAATTTCAAAAGCCGCTCCAATTGCAACTCCTATAATCACACCTCAAATAGTTCCCGTTTCCATTAATGGAGGCGATGAAATAGTAGAGATGGACAGAATGCGCAAATTGATTTCGGGTTATATGAAAGCTTCTATCCAAACGTCTGTTCACGTACAGTCCTTCATTGAGGTGGATGTAACCAATATTGTAAAATGGCGTGACCAACATAAAACGGAATTTGAAAGAAGAGAAGGTGCGAAATTAACTTTTACCCCTATTTTTATGGAGGCGGTTGCCAAAGCATTGAAAGATTATCCAGGGATGAATATTTCAATTGATGGTGATTATATCATTAAAAAGAAAAATATCAACTTAGGTATGGCAGCAGCTTTGCCAAATGGAAATTTAATTGTGCCTGTGATTAAAAACGCAGACCAATTGAACTTAGTTGGTATGGCCAAAGCGGTAAACGATTTAGGAAACCGTGCAAAACAAGGTAAACTAAAGCCAGATGATACTAAAGGTGGAACTTACACAGTGACGAACGTAGGTTCATTTGGAAGTATTTTTGGTACTCCAATTATCAACCAACCCGAAGTAGGGATTTTAGCTCTTGGTGCGATTCGTAAAGTACCTGCGGTTATTGAAACTCCCGAAGGTGACTTTATCGGCATTCGACAAAAAATGTTCTTGACCCACAGTTATGACCATCGTATTATTGACGGTGCACTGGGCGGAATGTTCGTCAAAAGAGTGGCTGAATATCTAGAGTCTTTTGATGTGAGTAGAGATTTTTAAAAGACTTTAGAGCAATATACAAACCCTCAAAACCATTTTGATTTTGAGGGTTTTTTTGTGTTAAGTCTTTAGCTGTTTTTTGGGCGTAACCGGCAGAAAAAGCCGGTCGGGCTATACGTTACAATCTTTTTTGGGGCAGAAAAAGCCCCAAAAAAGGATTTCCACTGCTATCCCTTACGCAATTCCGATCATAACTCCGTAAAATACATTTCATCACATTCTGAAATATCTTTCAAAATCGAGCCTTAATTTTTTACCCTTTCAAGAATAAAATAATTAAACACGGCTTTAAGGTTTCTATTTTAGACTTAAAAAATTATATTTGTAGTTCATACAAAAAATTATAATGGAATTAAAACTCAATAGACCAATTTGCTTTTTCGACCTTGAAACTACAGGAATAGATATAGGAAAAGATAGAATAGTAGAAATTTCAATTTTTAAAGTATTTCCAAACGGAAATAAAGAAAGTAAAACTTGGTTGGTTAATCCAACTATTCCAATTCCCGCTGAAACAACAGCAGTTCATGGAATTACAGATGAGAAGGTAGCGAACGAACCTACTTTCAACGAGCTAGCATTGCAAGTTTATACAATGATAAAGGACAGCGATTTGGGTGGATTTAATTCCGACCGTTTTGATATTCCTTTATTAGCCGAAGAGTTGTTACGAGCTGGAGTTGACTTTGATATGAAAAACCGAGTGTCAGTAGATGTTCAAACTATTTTTCATAAAAAAGAGGAACGTACGTTGAGTGCTGCGTACAAATTTTATTGTGGTCAAAGTCTAGAAAATGCCCATTCGGCAGAAGCAGACACGATGGCAACTTACGAAATACTAAAAGCACAACTAGAGCGTTACGAGGATTTAGAGAACGATATCAAATCATTATCTGAGTTTTCAACTAGAAAGAAAATAGCCGATTTTGCTGGAATGATTGCTTTCGATAAAGACGGTGAAGAGGTTTTTTCTTTTGGAAAACATAAAGGAGTAAAAGTTGATAAAATTTTAGAAACAGAACCTGGTTATTTTAGTTGGATTCAGAACGCTGATTTTCCTTTATATACCAAGAAAGTTTTGACAGCAATTAAGCTTAGGAAGTTAAATACTAAATAAGTTTTCAGTCTCAGTTAGCAGTATCCAACTGAAAATTGAGATCGAAAACTGAATACTATAAACATGAAGATAATCTGTATTGGCCGTAATTATGCCAAACACATTGAGGAGTTGCAAAATGAACGACCGTCAGAGCCGGTGATTTTTATGAAACCAGATTCAGCAGTTTTGTTAAAGCAACATCCTTTTGTGCTTCCAGAGTTTTCTGAAGAAATTCACCATGAAGTAGAGTTAATTGTAAAGATTAATAAAGTAGGGAAATATATAGACGCCAAGTTTGCGCATAAGTATTATGACGAAATTAGTGTAGGTATAGATTTTACGGCTAGAGATTTACAATCTAAATTAAAAGAAAAAGGATTGCCTTGGGAGATTGCCAAGGCATTTGACGGTTCTGCAGTCATTGGAGAATTTTTACCCAAAAGTAAATTTAGTTCACTAGAAAATATTACATTTGAATTAACTAACAATAATAGTTCAGTTCAAAAAGGGAATTCGGCTTTTATGTTGTGGAAAATTGATGAAATCATTGCTTATGTATCACAATTTTTCACTTTAAAAATAGGAGATATTATTTTTACAGGAACTCCAGAAGGAGTAGCGGCTGTGAAGTCAGAAGATATATTAGAAGGATTTTTAGAAGGACAGAAACTATTTAGAATACAAGTAAAATAATGGCACTACATTACAACCTTTCCAAAGTTTACGAACTTTCAGATAACGATCAAGATTTTGTGAACGATGTGTTGACATTGTTTGTGAGCGAAGTTCCTGAGGATTTATCCCAAATTAAAGAAGGAATAAAAAAGAAAGATCATAAGCATGCGTATGCTTATGCGCATAAAATCAAGCCAACCTTAGATTTACTAGGTTTAAATGTAGCATTTGAGGAAATTCTTCAGATCGAAGCATGGACCAAAACGGAAGGAAAGAAAAAAGATATTATTGATACTTTTAAAAGCGTTAGAAAACAAGTGGAAGACGCTATTAAGGAAATTAATAAAGATTTTGATTTGTCATAAGGGGAGCCTAAAACAGATAAATAAATAAAGAAATTCAACATTTAATTAAAAATTAGGTGTTGAATTTTCTGTATATAATGAAGTCAAATAAATAAAACAGCATGAAAGCGACTATAGTTACTATTGGAGATGAAATTTTAATTGGTCAAATTGTGGATACAAATTCGGCGTTTATCTCTAAATCTTTGGATAGGATAGGAGTTGAGACGCACGAAATGTTGTCTATAAGTGATGATAAACAACACATTTTGGATACGTTCAAAAAGCTTCAAAACAAGGTTGATTTGGTTATTGTAACGGGGGGTTTAGGGCCTACAAAAGATGATGTAACTAAAAAGACATTTTGTGATTATTTTGATGATGAATTGGTGGTGGATGCTACTGTTCTGGCTCATGTAACGGAATTGATTGAAGGTTTTTATAAGCGAGCTATAACACAGATAAATAAAGATCAAGCCTTGGTTCCTTCTCGTTGTATAGTACTTCATAATCAAGTAGGTACGGCTCCAGGGATGTGGATGAAAAAAGAAAATACTGTTTTTGTTTCCTTGCCAGGAGTGCCCTATGAAATGAAGTATTTGGTAGAAAACGAAATCATCCCAAAAGTTGTTAAAGAGTATAAACGTCCGTATATTTTACATAAAACAATACTTACATACGGACAAGGAGAAAGTATGGTGGCAGAACGTCTTGAGGAATGGGAAGATAATTTGCCAGAATTTGTGAAATTGGCGTATTTACCAAGTCCGGGAAGAGTACGTTTGCGATTGACTGCTAGAGGTATTGATAAAGGAAAATTAGAAAAAGAGATTGCAAATCAAGTAGTATTGTTGAAGGCAATTATCAATGATATTATCGTTGGTTATGAGGAAGATGAAACTATTGAGGTAATTGTAGGGAGACTGTTGGAAAAACAAAATGCTACAATTGCTACAGCCGAAAGTTGTACAGGAGGCTCTATTGCTTCTTTGTTAACGTCAGTTGCGGGTGCTTCAAATTATTTTAAAGGAAGTGTAGTTTCTTATGCAACACTAGCCAAAATAGAGGTATTGTCGATTCCAAACGCCTTAATCGAGGAGTTTTCGGTGGTGAGTGCCGAGGTTGCTTCTGCAATGGCTTTGAACGTGAAAAAGTTAATGAAAACTGATTATGCGATAGCGACAACTGGGAACGCTGGACCAACAAAAGGCGAGGGTGATGCTGAAATTGGATCCGTTTTTATTGCTTTGGCAACTCCTAATGAAGTCATTGTTGAAGAGTTTAATTTTGGTCAACCCCGTGAGAAAGTGATAGATAGAGCTGTATATAAAAGTTTAGAGATATTGCAAAAAGAAATTATGAAATTTGTGTAGTAAAATTTTGTTTGATACGTTTATTTTTCTTTTCTTTGCACCCTGATTTTGAATAACGATTAAAAGATATATATAATGTCAAGAGTTTGTGACCTTACAGGTAAAAGAGCGATGGTAGGAAATAACGTTTCTCACGCTATGAATAAAACTAAGAGAAAATTTTCTGTAAACTTAGTTAAGAAGCGTTTTTATCTTCCAGAAGAAGATAGATGGATTACTCTTAGAGTAGCAGCATCTACGGTAAAAACAATTAATAAAAATGGAATTTCTGCTGTTTTGAAAAAAGCACAGGCACAAGGATTTATCAAATAATCTTTTTCCAATACTAAACATAGAGCAAGATGGCAAAGAAAGGTAATAGAATTCAAGTGATATTAGAGTGTACTGAGCACAAAACAACAGGTGTTGCAGGAACTTCAAGATATATTACAACTAAGAACAAAAAAAATACTCCAGACAGATTAGAGATTAAGAAATTTAATCCAGTTTTGAAAAGAGTAACTGTTCACAAAGAAATTAAGTAATAATTAGAGATTTATAAAATCTCAAATGGTTTTCCATTAGAGTTTTATAAAAATTTCAAATAAACAAATAATTAGACATGGCAAAGAAAACAGTAGCATCATTGCAAACAGCTTCTAAGAGATTATCAAAAGCCATCAAAATGGTGAAATCTCCAAAAACTGGCGCTTATACTTTCGTAGAAACTATTTTAGCTCCTGAGTTAGTTGATGAATTCTTGAAAAAGAAGTAATTAAAAGACATTATATAAAAAAGCTACTTTCTAACGGAAGTAGCTTTTTTATTTTTATCTTTATCCTGTTATTACGTACGAATTTAGCACAATTCCGATTATGAGTTTTTTTAAAAAAATATTTTCATCTGACAAAAAAGAACAGAGTCTTACCGAGCAAGAAAAAGGGGTGTTAGACAAAGGCTTAGAAAAGTCAAAAGCATCTTTTTTTACAAAGTTGACCAAAGCTGTTGCGGGTAAAGCAAAAGTGGATGATGATGTATTGGATAATTTAGAAGAAATTTTAGTTTCTTCGGATGTGGGAGTTAATACTACTTTGAAAATTATTACTCGAATTGAAAAGCGAGTAGCAGAAGATAAATATTTAGGAACGGATGAATTGAACCGCATTTTACAAGAAGAAATTGCAGGTTTGTTGTCTGAAACTAATTCTGGTGAAGCAACAGAGTTTGTGGTTCCTGTTCAAGCCAAGCCTTATGTTTTGATGGTGGTAGGAGTGAATGGAGTAGGTAAAACTACAACGATAGGTAAATTAGCGTATCAATTTAAGAAAGCAGGATACAATGTGGTTTTAGGAGCTGCAGATACTTTTAGAGCAGCTGCTATTGACCAATTGCAAATTTGGGCGGATAGAGTGGGAGTTCCCATTGTACGTCAAGATATGGGGAGTGATCCAGCCTCAGTAGCTTTTGATACTTTACAATCTGCAGTAGCTCAAAATGCTGATATAGTTATTATTGATACAGCCGGACGTTTGCATAATAAAGTGAATTTAATGAACGAGCTTTCTAAAGTAAAACGTGTAATGCAAAAAGTGGTTGCTGATGCACCTCATGATGTATTATTAGTTTTGGATGGTTCAACTGGTCAAAATGCTTTTGAGCAAGCCAAACAGTTTACAGCAGCTACTGAAGTAACTTCGCTTGCGGTAACCAAACTTGATGGAACTGCCAAAGGTGGCGTTGTGATAGGTATCTCAGACCAGTTCCAGATTCCAGTTAAGTATATTGGGGTAGGTGAAGGTATCGAAGATTTACAAGTCTTTAATAAGTATGAATTTGTAGATAGTTTCTTTAAATAAAAATAATGGATTTTTTTAAAAAGTTAAGTTCATTGAACCTGTATTTAATCAGTGTTCTTTGTTTTGTAGGTGCTAATGTACTAAGAAGTCAAAGTATTGCCATTTATTATACTTTGTTAGTTTTAGGAGTTATGCTTTTTGTTTTTGGCCTGACCAAAAGGATTAAAAAACAGTAAATCAGTAATCAATATTTTAAAACCGTTAAGAAATTTAGTTTGATGTATTCAGTTGATTTTGTTAACGGTTTTTTTGTTGGGTTGAAATGAAGATGATTTATTGGTACAAAGCATTAATCTTTTTCCAAAGTGCATCGTCAAAATCAGATAGAGCGAAATTAGTTTCATCAGCTGGATCTCCCATACGGATTACGACCATTTTCTTGCTTGGAATAATGTAAATTTTTTGGTCATTTTTGCCCAATGCCATATACATATCATTTGGGGCAGAAGGAATAAGACTTCCGGGGACTTGTAATTGTGATTGTGGCAAATGATAACTGCTTTTACCATTAAGCCACCACAAATATCCGTAACTAAGGTTGATGTTTTGCGAAGTATTGGTGGCGCTATTGCAGTAGTTTTCATTGAGAACTTGATTGTGATCCCATTTTCCTTTGTTAGAAATAAGCAAGCCAAAACGCGCCATGCTTCTAGTAGTACTGTAATAAACAGAATTATTGTCAACTTGGAACCAAGTGCCTTCCATTCCTATTTTGTCTCTTAGTTTGCTGTTGAAATAGTTGCTCCATGTTTGTTTACTGGCTTTAGCTACTACATCTTGTAATTTTACATACACATTATGATACGCCCATCTAGTTCCAGCATCGGCTTTGTAGGTTAGGCAATTTGGCATGACGCAATCAGCAGTATCATCTAATCCTGATGTCATGGTAAGTAGGTGTTTGTTGGTAATGAGGTTTTCTTTAATAAGTGGTAAACTGGTCCATCCTGTTCCTAAATAATCAGATACTTTATTGTTGATGTTTATTGAGCCTTCTTGTTCTGCAATTCCAGTAACTGTTGTGGTTAAGGTTTTTCCGGCGCTTGCCCAATACCAACCTTTTGAGGCATCATGTCCGTTGAAATAATTTTCCATTACAATACGCCCATCGACCAGAATAATAAAGGATTTGGAGTTTTTGAGGGCTAAATAATCTAATAATGGTTTTGCTGCTGCTGGGTTCCAACCTAAGTTGGTTATTGGTTTTGTTTCCCAAGTGTTTCCTATAAGTGGTGGAAAATAAATGATTTCGGTGATTTTTGGATCGTCTTTGTTACAACTTGCTAGGATGGTGATAAGTAGTATTATTAAACTTTTTTGTAAGGTTTTCATTTGAAATAGTTTTAAGTTTTTAATACTAAGTTTACTCATTTGGAGCAGAATTGTTTGAGGTAGTTTTGACTAAAAGTAATCTAAAAAGTTTAATCTGTTTTGGTTTTTTTCTTTTGAATGGATTATTAAAGAGTAACTTTGTAGGGAATAGAAAAGCTATTTTTTCCTGATGGCCTAGCCCTGATGGAAGCGGTATCCTTTTTATTTTGCCTTTTTTTTGGGCAAAATAAAAAGATATAGCGGACAGCAGGATATAGCTCCAAAAAACTAATATTGTATGAAGAATGTTTTTAAAATGGCATTAATTGCCTTATTGATTGTGGGGTGCAAGAACAAGATTGAGCCTGCTGATGTGGCTAAATTAAACGGTTATTGGGAAATTGAAAAAGTGGATTTGCCAGATGGTGAGGATAAAAATTTCAAAATAAACGAAAGTTATGATTTTTTTGCAATGAAAAATAACGAAGGAATTCGTAAAAAAGTGATGCCACAATTGGACGGTACTTTTATTGTAAATGATAGCTATGAAAATGTGCTAGTGCGTTTTGAGGATGAAAAAGCATATTTGGACTATTCAACGGATTTTGCTAAATGGACTGAGGAGTTGATAACATTGACGGATGATGAGTTGGTGGTGAAGAATGAAGAGAAAAAAGAGTATCATTATAAAAGAACGGGACCGATAAACTTAACAGGAAATGGCGAAAAGATTAAATAATCAAAGTACGGTTGGGGATGTATTGAAGCAGATTATTCAAGGAAATAAGTTGCAGCCAGGGATGGACCAGGTTAATGTGAAAGAGGCTTGGGCGAGTTTGATGGGGAATGGTGTGAACAGTTATACGCAAAATGTAGCATTGAAAAACAGTACATTGTATGTTGAGCTTACTTCGTCAGTATTGAGGGAAGAATTGAGTCTTGGGAAATCTAAAATCATTAAAATGATTAATGAAGAACTGGGACGTGAAGTGGTTACTAATGTTGTGCTACGGTAGTTTTTAGTTAAAGAGTCGCAGTATTCAGTTTTTAGTCTCAGTTTACGGTAATAAAGTAACTAGTGAGTAAGTATTAAAACAAAAAAATCCATTTGTGTAAGCAAATGGATTTTTTTGTTTTTAAGTACTGTGACTGAATACTGTGTGCTAGAAAATTTCTCTTCCAGGAAAATGAAAAGTACCTTCGATAAAAGCATTTTCATCACTGTCAGAACCATGTATTGCATTTTCTCCTAGTGAAGTAGCATATGCTTTGCGGATGGTTCCTTCGGCAGCTTCAGCAGGATTTGTAGCTCCAATTAAAGTTCTGAAATCTGAAACAGCGTTGTCTTTTTCTAGAATTGCAGCTACAATTGGGCCACTAGACATAAAGTTAACTAACTCTCCGTAAAAAGGTCTTTCAGCGTGAACTGCATAAAATGCTTGTGCATCTGCTACAGTAAGTTGTGTTAGTTTTAAAGATACGATCTTGAAACCTGCATTGGTAATCATAGCGAGCATGTTCCCGATATGACCATTAGCCACTGCATCTGGCTTGATCATGGTGAAAGTTCTGTTAGTAGTCATTTTTTTTATTTTTTTGCAAACTTAGCTTTTTTTTAAACTTATTGAAAGTCTATTTTGTTAAAAAAAGCGGAATAGTGTTAATTTTTCATGGGTTTTATAAAATAACGATATTGAATTGCTGCTCTAGAGGCTTTAAGCTGTCTATTAATTTTGGAATCAACTGTTGTCCTTGATCGAGGTAAAATTCAGAAAAATTATTTTGTCGTTCTTGTAAGCTTTTGTTTGGAAATAATTCATTTTGTAAATCTGTTGTTCGTTCCAATTCGTCTTTTAATTTTCTTTTTTGAGCTTTCAGTAAACGTTTTTCAAGGTTTTCTAGTCCTTTTATTTGCTTGGTTTCTTGTGCTTTTACAGCTCCTACAAAAGATTTGTCAGTTTGTAAAGCGATCTCAAAAAGCGCTTTGAATTGTTTTTGTAGTTGTTCTTTTTGTGGGGTTAAATCAATTGAAAATGAAGATAACTTTTGCGTAAGCTGATTTTCTAAATAAGTTTGATTTGCAAATAGATCGGACCAGGAAAGGCCTAGTTTTTCGGCTTTGGAAACTTGCTTTCTAGTTGCTAATAGTACAGAATTACGAACTAATAACATTGGAAAAGTAACTTTTACAGTGTCAAAAAAAGATTTAAGTTCAAGCCAATACGCAATTTCACCACCACCACCAATATAACAAAGATTAGGTAAAATTACTTCTTGATACAGCGGACGCATAATCACATTAGGGCTGAATTTCTCTGGATTAGCATCGACTAAAGCTAGTATTTCTTTTTCTGAAAATTCAATAGTGGTATTGTTAACAAGGTATTTTCCGTTTTCGAAAACGATGCGTTCTCGTAAATTGTCTTCAATATAAAATAGATTAATTTCACGAGGATTCACCTGAATATTATAATCGCTTATTTTTTTTATCGTTTCAGAAACTGCTTTATGGGCAGTTTGCTGCGTTAGTTCTTCTTTGATAAATGAAGTAAAAAGTTGCTTTAAATCTTTATTATCCGCATCAATAATAACTAGACCATATTCGCCAAATAAAGCATTGGCTAAATGTCTTGTGGCATCGGCTAAGTTCGAATGTTGTAAATAAGCATCTTGGAAATATATTTTTAATTTGTCGGCATTAGTTGTGTGTCCTAATTCTAGTTTAAATATTTCAAAAAACTCATCAAGTCCATTCGTACTTAATCTTCCAACGGGTCCAGTGCTTTCGGTATTCCAGCGGAACTTTTTTCCTTTAAAATTAAAATAGTTGATTTCGTCAAAATCATGATCTTCCGTTGCCATCCAATAAATAGGAACAAAGTTGTAAGCAGGATAGTTGGCTTTTAATTCGTTAGTCAAATTAATGGTCGAGATGATTTTGTATAAAAAATATAATGGCCCACTAAATAAATTGAGTTGATGTCCTGTAGTAACAGTGAATGTATTGGAGGTGCCTAACGCTTCAATGTTTTGATGTGTTAGGCTTGAAATAGTACTTTTTTTATATTGTTGGTGTAAAACGGAAACTAAAGTGGCTCTCGAATTTGAGTCATAACTAGCCTGTTTTTCGACTAGTTGCTTCTCGAAATTTTCTAAAACAGGAAAATGATTGTACAATGATTGAAGATTTGATTCCTGGTTCAAATAATCTTTCATCAAAGGGCTGAAATATCCTGATTCTTGATAGCTAATACAGTCGGTAGGCATGTTTGAAGGTCTAAATTTACTGCTAAAATAAGAAAACTAAAATGATATTTTTAGTGATTAAGAAATGTTTAGGAAATGATATACGGTCTCAATTGAACTATTAATTATTTATCACTTATTTTTGCATAAAACGACAGACTTTGAAATCAAAACTCTTACTCATTACCCCGCCTTTCACGCAACTGAATACGCCCTATCCAGCAACGGCATACATCAAAGGTTTTTTGAATACCATAAATGTATCGTCCGTTCAAGCAGATTTAGGGATTGAAGTTATTTTGGAATTATTTTCGAAAGAAGGACTTTTAAATTTGTTTCAGGTTCAAAGTTCAAAGTTTCAAGTTGGAGAAGTTTCAGGTAATTCGAAACGAATTATTGCGCTTCAAGACGAATACATAAAAACAATTGACTCCGTAATTTCATTTTTACAAGGTAAGAATCCAACATTGGCTCTTCAAATTTGCCAAGAAGGTTATTTGCCAGAAGCGTCTCGTTTTGCGCAATTGGAAGAATTAGATTGGGCTTTTGGTTCCATGGGTACTCAGGATAAAGGTAAACATTTGGCGACTTTATATCTTGAAGATATTTCCGATTTTATTGTCGAATGTGTGGATGCCAATTTTGGTTTCAGTCGGTATGCAGAACGTTTAGGTCGTTCTGCGAATTCGTTTGATGAGCTATACGAAGCTTTACAGCAAGAACCGACTTATATTGATGGAGTTTTACTTTCAATTTTAAAAGAAAGAATTGAAACTGTTCAACCCGATTTGTTTTTAATATCTGTTCCTTTTCCAGGGAATTTATACAGTGCTTTTCGATCTGCACAATGGGTGAAAAGGAATTATCCCGAAATTAAAATTTCAATGGGTGGTGGTTTCCCTAATACCGAATTACGTTCCTTATCAGACGCTCGTGTTTTTGAGTTTTTTGATTTTATAACTTTGGATGATGGAGAAGCTCCTGTAGAGTTGTTGATTGAAGCTGTCAGATCGAGCGAAGTAGAGCTGTCTTTAAAGCGAACTTTTCTTCTAGAAAACGGAAAAGTCGTTTACAAAAATAATTCTACTAAGCCGGATTATAAGCAAGCACAAGTAGGAACACCTGACTATTCAGATTTGTTATTGGATAAATACATTTCGGTTATCGAGATTGTCAATCCCATGCACCGTATGTGGAGTGACGGACGCTGGAATAAACTCACTATGGCGCATGGTTGCTATTGGGGGAAATGTACCTTTTGTGATATTTCTTTAGATTATATTAAGATTTATGAACCCGTTGCTGCCAACTTACTTTGTGATCGTATTGAAGAATTAGTGATTCAAACTGGGCAAACTGGTTTTCATTTTGTAGATGAAGCTGCACCGCCGGCATTGATGCGTGCTTTGGCACTCGAAATTTTGAGAAGAAAAATTTCAATCACTTGGTGGACGAATATTCGATTCGAAAAAAGTTTTACAGCTGATTTGTGTTTGTTATTGAAAGCATCAGGTTGTATAGCCATTTCGGGAGGGCTGGAAGTAGCTTCAGATCGATTATTAAAACTGATAGACAAAGGTGTAACGGTTGAGCAAGTTGCCAACGTGACTCAGCATTTTACCCAAGCTGGGATCATGGTACATTCTTATTTGATGTATGGTTATCCGACGCAAACGATTCAAGAAACAGTTGATAGTTTAGAAATGGTGCGTCAATTGTTTGAAGTAGGTGTGTTGCAATCTGGTTTTTGGCATCAATTTGCAATGACAGCACATAGTCCAGTAGGATTAGACCCAGAAGCATTTGGTGTTATTCCCGTATCTCCACTTTTGAAAGGTTTTGAGAAAGGGCTTTTTGCTAATAATGATGTTGATTTTAAAGATAAGACAGGAATTGATCACGAACAATTTAGTTTTGGATTGAAAAAATCCTTGTTCAATTTTATGCATGGAATATGTTTTGATTACGAATTGCAAGATTGGTTTGATTTTAAAATCCCTAAAACCAAAATTCCAGCTAATTTTATTCAAAAGGCATTGGAAAAGGATGCTATTTTGACTACTAAGCCTACGGCAAAAATAGTTTGGTTGGGTGGAAAGCCAGAAGTGGAGCATTTTACAAAATCGAAAAAAGGCAATAGTTGGGAAATGATGCGTTTGACTTTTCATGATAAACAAGAAAGTTTTGATGTTCAAACTAGTAAAGAGCAAGGGGAATGGTTGGTCGCTATTTTAACTAAATTAGCAGTCATTAATAATAAGGTATACACTTTTCAAGAATTAAAAAATGATTTTGAAAGCCAGCTCGAAGATTTTGAGTTATTTTGGTATTCAAAACCGATACATATATTAAGGAATTATGGATTATTAACATTATAAAAGGATATGAAATATAATAGATGTGGAAAGAGTGGATTGTTATTGCCGCAAATTTCTTTAGGTTTATGGCACAACTTTGGTTCTGTCGATAATTTTGAAAATGGAGAAAACATTGTCAAAGAAGCTTTTGATAAAGGAATCACTCATTTTGATTTGGCTAATAATTACGGGCCAGTCCCAGGATCGGCCGAAACTAATTTTGGAAAAATTCTAAAAAATAATTTTCAAGGAGATCTACGTGACCAAATGGTAATTTCGACAAAAGCTGGCTATACTATGTGGGATGGACCTTATGGAGATTGGGGTTCTAGAAAATATTTGTTGTCCAGTTTAGATCAAAGTTTGAAACGAATGAATTTGGATTATGTGGATATATTCTATTCGCATCGACCAGATCCAGATACACCTATTGAAGAAACGATGATGGCTTTGGATTATGCAGTTCGTAGCGGGAAAGCATTATATGTAGGGATTAGTAATTACTCTGCAGAGCAAACAAAGGTAGCGGTGGAGGTCTTGAAAGAATTAGGAACGCCTTGTTTAATTCATCAAGCTAAGTATTCTATGTTGCAACGTTGGGTTGAAGATGGTTTGCTAGATGTGTTAGAAGAAAAAGGAGTAGGTTGTATTGCTTTTTCGCCTTTGGCACAAGGATTGTTAACCGACAAGTATTTGAAAGGGATTCCAGAAAATTCAAGAGCATCTAATCCAAATGGGCATTTGAGACTTGACGAGGTAACGGAAGAGAAAGTTCAAAAACTTATTCAACTGAACGAGATTGCCAAAAACAGAAATCAATCTTTGGCACAAATGGCATTGACCTGGTTAATGAAGGATAATAGAATTACTTCTGTTTTGATTGGTGCGAGTTCTGTGGGACAATTGAATAATAATCTAGATAGTTTGCAAAATGTAGATTTTACGAAAGACGAAATTAATACTATTGAAAAAATATTGAAAAGTTCGAATTAACATATTATTGGTAATGGTTAAAAAGGTCTCAAAATATATTTTGAGGCCTTTTTTATGTTTAGAAATAAGGTTTTGTTTGAAGCGAATTATTATAAAGCTGTTATTTGGTTGTTTTGAAAATAGTATTCAGTTATTTACGACCCCTATTTTTATAGGGGTTTGTGTTTTTAAATGTGATTTTTTGGTTCTTTATGTGTTATTTTTATAATATTTTTTATTTTTAATCTAAAATAATAGGGGTTTATGTGAAAATACAGATTATGAATACTGTATTTTTTATTCATTATTTATGAGGATAGTCTATTTATTTGAATTTGATTTATTGTATTAATAAAACGACCAAAAAATGGTCAAAAAACAAAGTTATTCTTATTTTAGTTAATATTAACTTAATATATTCGCCGTAGAACAATGAAAAAATGAAGTGCATTTGTGTTTTTTGAAACAAAATAAAAGTTAGAGTTCTATTGAACTTTAATAATAAAGAATAGGAAAAAACCAAATGCATTAATTAATTATTAAACCAAAACAAGATTAAACATGAAGAAAGTAATTATTATTTTAGCATTAGCGCTAACAGGAAACATGACATTTGCTCAAGACACACCACTAGAAATTTCTGGTTCTGCAGATGCATACTACAAGTATGATTTTTCTAAAACAGCTAATATACCAACAAGTTTTGCAACTGATCAAAACTCTGTATCATTAGGGATGTTAGATATTGCTTTGAAGAAAACAACTGGTAAAACTTCATTTGTAGGTGAGATTTCTTTTGGACCTAGAGGAGAAAAACAATCTATTCCAGATGTAGCTGGTCAATCTTTTCATATTCAAAATTTATATGTAGCTTATGCTGCAACTGATAAATTGACTTTAACAGCAGGTTATATGGGAACATTTGTAGGGTATGAGGTAATTTCGCCTTTGGCAAACTTCCATTATTCTACTTCTTATTTGTTTACGAATGGTCCATTTCAAAATGCTGGAATTAAAGCAAACTATGCAATATCTGATAAAGTTGGATTTATGGTAGGGGCTTTTAATGATACTTGGAATTCATATAGTGCAGATCCAATCAAAGGATTGAATGCGGTTGGAGCTCAATTATCATTGACACCTGCTGAAGGAGTTAGTGCTTATATTAACTTCATGGATGGTTCAGTTAGTGGAACTATTATCGACTTAACAGCGTCATTCCAATTATCTGAAAAATTCACGTTAGGATTAAATACGGCTGATTTTTCAAACACAGGTAGTACAGGATATACAGGAGCAGCTTTATATCCAGCTGTAGCTGTATCTGAAAACTTTGGTCTAGGTTTACGTGGAGAATACTTCAAGTTTAAATCTGGTTCTGGTGGAGATTCAGTAACAGCGTTAACATTATCGGCTAATTTAAAAGCTGGAGGATTGACATTTATCCCTGAGTTTAGATTAGATAGTGGTAAAAATAACATATTTTATGATTCACCAGCAGCAGCTCTTACTTCTATACCAAATACTAAATCGGCTTCTCAATTTTCTTTAGCTTGCGTTTACGGATTCTAAATCAAATAAATAGTTTGGTATTCATTTGCTAGAATTTATATAAAAACATTTTTTTACTGTCAAGACATTCTTCAATAGATGTTTTGACAGTTTTTTGTTTAAAAGAAGTTTAACCGAAAAGATCCACAAAGAAAGCACAAGGTTTTCTAAGTTTTTTGATTAATGATTGTAAATTAACGAATAATGATTTTACAATTGCTCTTTGTAAATGGTTTAACCGCAAAGACACCAAGAAGGTATAAGGTTCCTAATGTTTTAAAATAAGTTATAGACTTTATAAGTTGAGTCAAAAAGATAATGAGACTCAAGATTTTGAAATATTTAATTGGATAGTTGACCTTTAAGTTGGTTTAATTAAAGTCGCTAAGTTCACAAAGTTTTGATATTGTAATACAAATTGACCTTTGAAAACGGTCATTAATTCTTGAAATTGATCTTTGAATTAGCTCTTTTTGTAGATATTGTAGATGGTATTAATAGTTTTTTCATCTAATACACTATCAACTTCAGTTTGAATAAAGTGTAGTTTAAAAGCAGTGATGGCAGCATTAAGGTTTTTGGTGTCATAACCTATGATGCGCAAAGCCTGTTCTACATTGAAGTTAGCCGGAGCAGATGCTAATATATCGTCTTTCCATAAACCAAAACCATTTTCAGCCAAGGTTTTCCATGGGAATAGAGGGCTTGGGTCTTTTTTTCGTGAAGGGGCAATATCGGCATGGCCTATAATATTTTCCTTTGGGATGTCGTAGTCTTTTTTGAGTTTGTTCAATAATGCCATTAAACTTGTTAATTGCGCTTCTGAAAAAGGTTCGTTCCCGTTGTTGTCAAGTTCAATTCCAATAGAGCAGGAGTTGATGTCTTTATTTTTTCCCCATGAACCACTGCCAGCATGCCATGCGCGTAAATAGTCATTCAGCATTTGTACCACTCTACCATCGTCACCTATTACATAATGGGCGCTTACTTGTGTTCTGGTGAGTGTGAATGTTCTAATAGTTTGTTCAATAGAATCTTGAGCCGTATGGTGAAGAATTATAAAGTTGGGTTTGCGTAAGTTAAAATTAACCGTTCCTATCCATTCAGTTTGAATCCCGTTATTTAATGATTTTTCCTCTATTTTTGTAATAGCATCACTAAATTTATATAATCGGTGGGTATAGGATGAATCTATTATTAATGTAGTTGTAGTGACTACAGGTAATGGTTTAGGCTCCTTAATGGAAATGTCTTCTTTGAACGTTTTTAATTTTTCATTATAAATTTTTTCAGACGTCTTATAAGGTTTTGGTGCGCATGATGAAATTATGAGCGCTGTAATCAATAAATAAAAGTAGTTTTTCATTTTTTTTTAGGGACTTCTTAAATAGAACTAAAGTATTGATTATTTATTGCGTTTTGATTTTTTTTTGTGGTCAGGCTTTTGTTCAATCCATTTTTTATAGAGCTCTTTTTGGTCAGGATTCAAAAATTCATTGATTTTTCGAGTTGTTGTTTCTGACAAAGCTTGAATCTCTTTACCTTTTTGTTCTTGACCTACTTTTTCATCCTTGATAATGATTCCTTGCTCACGGATACTTTCTTTTAATACATTCCCAATAGCAATTTCCTGTAGTACATCCAATTTTAGCTCGGGAGTCATTTTTTTCATGATTTCCCCCACAGTAACTTCTACAGGGATTTCTTTTGGTTTTTCAGGAGTATCTTGAACTTGATTAGATCTGTCCATTCGACTACTTCCATAACCACTGTTATTTCCGTAACCATTTCCGTACTGAGCATGTGCTGTACTAATGGTTAAAAAGAAAATTATAAAAAATACTATGAGATTTAGTTTTATCATGATGTTTTTTAAATAAAGTTATCCAAAAAAATAAAGAATAATTAGGCAGGCTCTCCGTAAAGATCAAATTCGGTTGCATCCGTAATTTTAATCATAGCAAAATCCCCTGTTTTTAAATAATGCAGTGAAGCATCAATCAATACTTCGTTATCAACATCCGGACTGTCAAATTCAGTTCTACCTACAAAATGCTGTCCTTCTTTTCGATCAATAATACATTTGAATACTTGGCCAATTTTTACTTGATTCAAATCCCATGAAATTTGTGATTGCAATTCCATGATTTCATTGGCACGGTCTTGTTTAACGTTATCAGGAACATCATCTTCCAATAGGTAAGCATGCGTATTTTCTTCGTGAGAATAAGCAAAACATCCCATTCTGTCAAATTTCATTTCTTGAACCCAGTCTTTTAAGATGTTGAAATCTTCTTGAGTTTCTCCAGGGTAGCCAACAATCAAAGTCGTACGAATTGCCATTCCAGGAACAGCCGCTCTAAAGTCTTTTAATAATTGAGTCGTTTTTGCTTGTGTAGTTCCGCGACGCATCGATTTCAAAATAGAATCCGAAATGTGTTGCAACGGAATATCAATATAATTACAAATCTTAGGTTCACGTTTCATTAAGTCCAAAACATCCATCGGGAAACCAGTAGGGAAGGCGTAGTGCAAACGAATCCATTCGATTCCTTCTACAGCTGCCAAAGCTTCTAGTAATTCAGCAAGATTTCGTTTTTTATAAATATCAAGACCATAATAAGTCAAATCTTGAGCAATCAAAATCAATTCTTTTACACCATCTCTTGCTAATCCTTGCGCTTCTTTTACCAGTTTTTCAATAGGTTGTGAAACGTGTTTTCCTCTCATGATTGGAATAGCACAAAAACTACAAGGTCTATCACAACCTTCAGCAATTTTCAAGTATGCGTAGTTTTTTGGAGTAGTCGTCAAACGCTCTCCTAGTAATTCGTGTTTGTAATCGGCTCCCAAAGCTTTCAACAATTGAGGCAATTCGGTCGTTCCAAAAAACTGATCTACATTCGGAATTTCCTTCTCCAAATCAGGTCTGTAACGCTCAGACAAACATCCAGTTACAAAAACCTTGTCTACCAAACCTTTTTCTTTCTTATCAGCATATTCAAGAATCATGTTTACAGATTCTGCTTTAGCATTATCAATAAAACCACAAGTGTTAATCACGATAATATTTCCTTCGCTTTCAGCAGGAGCTTCGTGTTCTACCTCTTTTCCATTAGCACGGAGTTGGCCCATTAGGACTTCACTATCGTATATGTTTTTTGAACATCCTAATGTGATTACGTTGATTTTATTCTTTTTTAAAGACTTGGTTCTCATAGTTTTGTAAATTGGAGTGCAAAATTACGCTTTTTTATCCAAACCGCATTAATTTTGCTATGTTTTAGGATGTTTTTTAGGAGCTATTTCCTGCTGTCCGCTATATCTCTTGTTCCGCTATCGCTTCACAAGAGGATGTCGCTTCCATCAGGGCTAAAAAAAATCCGCCTCAAATTCATGAAACGGATTCTAAATGATATACTTAAAATATTACAATTCGAATAATAAAGTTAACGAAACCGTATCAGTCTTAGTGTTGTTTTTTGCTCCATCAGTAAATCCTTGGGAGAAAAAACCTTGTTGTGTCGTTCTTTGTGCATTAGCATAAGATATATCCAATTTGGTAGAACCAAAATTATAACCAATACCTGCAGAATAACCTGTTAAATCACCAATAGTCGTATTGTCTTTGTATGGGCTTTCTTCAAAACGATATCCAGCACGCAGACTCAACGCTTGAATTTTGTATTCACCACCAACTCTAAATTCAGAACTAGCTTTCAATGTCTGTCCAATTTCGGTGTTAATGTTAGTGTCTCTAGTATCTCTTATAATAGAATATTCTGTTTTGCTATAATCTTTACGGCTGTAGTCAAAACTAATTAAACCTTTTTTGCCAAAAATATAAGCCAAACTACCTGTGATTTTGCTTGGCGTTTTCAGTTTGTAAGTATCATAAACAACAAATTTGTTTGAATCTGGTGTTTTGTTTTCGAAAGAAGGAGAAGCATTGTTTCTATAATCATAAATACCTGAAGTTAGCTTTTGCCTTAATTCGTCATTAAGTTGATACCAAGTTGAAGATTCATAGGCAAGTCCAATTCTGAATTCTTTTGTAGCTTTAATGATAGTTCCTAGTTGGAATGAGAATCCTGAACCATAAGTGTAAATCTCATTTTCAAAAGAAGTGTTAACTAAGTCTATTGTATTTGAGTTTGCATTTTTATTATCTTCATAAAAAAGCGTTTTTTGTCTAAAATCAGTAAAATGAGAATTTAAATTCAATCCAAAATGAATTTTATCATTGTAATCCGCAGAGGCATTAAAGGCTAGTTTTCCATTGTAACCAGTAGATGTTATCGTGTTTTCTTGATAATATTTTCCGCCAGCAGGTACATTGCTGTTATAGATGGTATTACTGTCAACATCATTATTCGGATTAATCAAAAACCCCCAATACCCTAAATATGCTTGTTGGTCAGCGTAGTTTAGTTTGGAATAAGAATTGTCCAAAATTACACCTAACGGTATTCCAGCTTGCTGTTTAATCGGATTAGCATTAGCATAACTCAAAAAATAATCTCCAACAGAATTGGTTGGATTTGTTCCATAAGCACCAATAGTATTATTGAAATTGTTGGTGTTTTCGTAGTTAATCCCAATAGCAAACTTTGTCCATTTCGATTTTTGATCTCCATTTCTGAAAACAAAAACAGCACCAGCTTGATTCAAATTAAAATCACTTAATTTCTCGTTGTGTTTAGTCCCAAAATATTCCGAGGCATTATTAGTAGTTAAATTACTAAATGTTAATGTCATTTGATTATTTGAAAAGACAGAAGAACCGGCAGGATTTACATTTAAAGAAGATAAGTCACCTCCCAATGCTCCAAACGCACCGCTCATAGCTTTGTAGCGAGCTGTTCCATTAATGTTGTCTTGCGCGTAACGAACTGCGTCTCTCACTTCTTGAGACTGGATAGTCCCAAAGGATAATCCTGCAATTATAAGGTATATGATTTTTTTCATTTTAATATCGTTTTAAAGTTTTTTGGGATAAATAAAGGTTTTATCTACCTCTACCTCCGCTACTTCCACCAGAACTTCTACCGCTGCTACTACCTCCGCTTGAGGAACCAGAACTACTCGGTCTTGAGTAAGTGTCGTTGTTATAAGTAGGGGAAGGGGTGCTGTACTCTCTTCTAGAATTGTTATTGCTTTCAGAGTTATAGGTACGGCTTGGTGCGCTGCTTTCTCTACTGTTGGTAGATGGAGTGTAGGTTCGATTAGATGTTGAGCTACTATTTCTAGAAAACACAGGTGCGGTATTTGAGTCGTAAGTTCGTCTGCTTGTGCTACTATTTGACGAGCTTCTTGAGTAAGTGTCATTGCCGTAATTTCTAGAGTTTACAGAGTTGTAAGTGTCTCTTCCATTGTAACTACTTGATCGTACTCTGTTATAAGAGTTGTTGTTATTGTAGTAATAAGGGGTGTTGTAACCGTATCCATAACCTCCGTATCCCCAGCCATAATAAGGGGAGTTCCATCCAAAATTGTTATAACCATATCCATAACCTCCATAACCCCAATTAGAATAAGGTGAATTCCATCCAAAATTATTGTATCCATAGTAAGGTGAATTCCAGCCGTAACCGCTGTAGCCACCATATCCCCATCCACCACCATACATTCCTAATCCCCAATTGTTGGAGTAAACATTAATATCGGTAGTTGGATGGTTATTACCCCAACCAGCATATTGATTGTTTGAGTTTTGTGTGTTGTCGTAACTGTTGTAGCTTTCAACATCAGTAAATACTTGGTCAGACTGTGGTTCGGTTTGTAGTGAATTGAAATACTCTTTATAGGGATTATTTTGATTGGCTCTCTGAGTTGCTTCAGTTCGTTGTACGTTAGAGTCTCCATATATACCGTCATTGTCATAATAGGAGCTGTTTTGGTAAGAACCACAAGATGATAATAAAACGCTACCTAGGCCAAATAGCATATATAGTGAAGTTTTTTTAAGTGAAAAAATAGAAGTTTTCATATCTGTATGGTTTTTTATTGTTGCACATTACAAAAATAGTTAGTTTTGCGGAACTATTTAGTTAAAATAATAAAACAATATTTGTGCCAAACTATTCAATATGAGCAAGAACCTTACTACACGAGCCGAAGATTATTCAAAATGGTATAACGAGCTGGTTGTAAAAGCTGATTTAGCTGAAAATTCAGGAGTTAGAGGCTGTATGGTTATCAAACCATATGGTTACGCGATCTGGGAAAAAATGCAAGCAGAATTAGACCGAATGTTTAAAGAAACAGGACATCAAAATGCTTATTTTCCTTTGTTTGTACCCAAAAGCATGTTTGAGGCTGAGGAGAAAAATGCAGAAGGATTTGCGAAAGAATGTGCTGTAGTGACGCACTATAGATTGAAAAATGATCCCGATAGACCTGGGAAATTAATGGTTGATCCAAATGCAAAGTTAGAGGAAGAGCTAATTGTTCGTCCAACATCTGAAGCTATTATTTGGTCAACCTATAAAGGATGGGTGCAATCGTATAGAGACTTGCCATTGTTAATTAATCAATGGGCAAATGTCGTTCGTTGGGAAATGCGTACCCGTTTATTTTTAAGAACAGCAGAGTTCTTATGGCAGGAAGGTCATACTGCTCATGCGACTCGCCAAGAAGCTATTGAAGAGTCAGAAAAAATGATGAATGTATATGCTGATTTTGCTCAAAATTTCATGGCAATTCCAGTTGTGAAAGGGTTGAAAACAGAATCAGAACGTTTTGCAGGTGCTGTAGAAACTTATTGTATCGAAGCTTTGATGCAAGATGGAAAAGCATTGCAAGCGGGAACATCGCATTTCTTAGGGCAAAATTTTGCAGAAGCGTTTGATGTGAAGTTTGCGAATGCCGAAGGAAAACAAGAATATGTGTGGGGTACCTCTTGGGGAGTTTCTACACGGTTAATGGGAGCCTTAGTGATGACGCATTCCGACGATCAAGGATTGGTATTGCCTCCTAATTTGGCACCAATACATGTTGTGATTGTGCCTATTTACAAAACAGACGAACAATTGACTGCGATATCAGGTACTGTTGCAGTTTTAACAGCTGATTTGAGGAAATTGGGTGTTACGGTTAAGTTTGATGATAGAACGACTCAGAAACCAGGGTTTAAATTTGCCGAGTGGGAATTAAAAGGGGTTCCGGTTCGAATTGCTGTTGGTCCAAAAGATTTGGGAAATGGAACTTTTGAGGTAGCAAGACGTGATACCTTGACAAAAGAGACAAAATCTAAAGATGGAATTGCAATTTATATTAAAGAGCTTTTAGAGCAAATTCAGATCGATTTATTTGAGAAATCTTTGAAATATAGAAATACACATATTACTGAAGTGAATGATTTTGAAGAATTTAAGCAAGTTTTAGAAGAAAAAGGAGGCTTTTTATCAGCTCATTGGGACGGAACAATAGAGACAGAAGAGAAGATAAAAGATTTAACAAAAGCAACCATTAGATGTATTCCTTTGGATGGTAAAGAGGAGCTGGGAGCCTGTGTGTTTACAGGGAATCCGTCTTCAAAGAGAGTGCTTTTTGCAAAAGCTTATTAATTTTTTTATTTTTTTTTACTTGTGCTATTGTACGTTTGAAAAATAGGTGTATCTTTGCAACCGCAATAAAGAAGTAAGGCCCGTTCGTCTATCGGTTAGGACGCATGGTTTTCATCCATGTAAGAGCGGTTCGATTCCGCTACGGGCTACTATTTTTATTTTGCAAAGAAAGTTTTCCTTGACTTAAAAAGGAAAAATGGCCCGTTCGTCTATCGGTTAGGACGCATGGTTTTCATCCATGTAAGAGCGGTTCGATTCCGCTACGGGCTACAAAATTAATCTTTTAGATTAATAAACTAACTAGGTGATAATGGTCCGTTCGTCTAGGGGTTAGGACGCCAAGATTTCGTCTTGGTAACAGGGGTTCGATTCCCTTACGGACTACAATAAAAGAAATAATAAAAGATAAAAATATAATAAAATGGCAAATCATAAGTCAGCATTAAAAAGAATTAGAAGCAACGAAAAGAAAAGAGTGTTAAACAGATATCAGCACAAAACTACTCGTAATGCGATCAAAGCATTAAGAATAGCTACTGATAAAGTTGATGCCTCTTCTAAGTTATCAAACGTTATTTCTATGATTGATAAATTGGCTAAAAAGAATATTATTCATGACAATAAAGCGTCAAACTTAAAATCTAAGTTAACTAAATTTGTTGCGAAATTGTAATAATTGTTTTTTTACATCTTATACAAAAAGCCTCTTTTTTTAAAGAGGCTTTTTTTGTGTGCGCTACGCATGCCATATATCTATAGGGTATAAATGGATCAAGAGTAAAACTTGGGGGCTAGGTAAATAATTTAGTTAATCTAAAGAGAAAGGAATCGGATCAAGAACAAAAGCTGGGGATTAGGCAAATAATTTAGTTAATCTAAAGAGAAAGAAATCCACTTTTCGTACTCCTCTAAATTGATTTCTGAATGCTTTTATTTTAGCATTAAAAGATTCTGCCGAAGCATTTGTACTTCTATTATCAAAGTAGTTTAAAATCGAATCATAGTTGATTTTAATGGTATTCATAATTGTATTAAAGCTTTTGATTTCTAATTTTTCTACATCATTATACCAGTGCGCTAATTTTGTAATAGCAACTGATTTGTCTGTGTTTTTATTGTAAATATTACGTAATTTTAGACTTAGGTAATAAACAGTTTCAATTTTGGGATATTCTTGAAATAGTATTTTAGCTCTTTCTTTTTGACTCTCACTCCATTTATTTGGACTTTTATATAGTAGAAATCTACTTCTGGTAAGTAATTGTTTAGCTGTATCTCCGTTATAGAATTCTTTGGAAACAAAAGGTGTTTTGTTGAGCTTAGCTTCAGCTATTTCTAAATTTTCTTTATCTAATGCTTCCCATTTTAGCCTAATTCGAACTTCTTGCACAGCTTCTAATGCTAGCTTTTGAACATGGAACCTATCAGTTACTTGCTTGGCTTTTGGAAAGGATTTTTTAGCAATTAACTTCATGCTATTGGCCATGTCAAGTGTAATTTCTACAACTTGGTTACGTTTAACAGGACTTATCTTTTGGAGGTGATTAATCACTATTTCGGCTTTTGTCCCTGCTATAATAGCTACTATTGCTCCTTTTTTACCTTTGGCAGCTTTATTTGTTACCACAGTATAGAGTTCGCCCATTGATAAATTAACTTCATCAATAGATAAATATTGTCCCATATTTTCGGGAAACAATAACCATTCACTAGAGTGCTCTCTTTGGTTCCAGGTAGTAAAATTACTGAGATGTTTTTTATATTGTCGTTGTAGTTTCTTTCCGTCGACTCCAAAGAAGAAGCCTATAGTGTGACAATCATTTGCTTTAGTATCTATTAATCTCTTTTAAAAAATCCGCAAACTCTTGAGTCATGCGGGTTCCTTGTGCTATAATATTCCAATCACGTTGAATTATTGCTTGAGATTCTTTATCTGTCCATCTTCGTCGTTTAATATATAAATAAACCAACTTACCTCTCAAAGGGAAATCTTGGATGGTGATCTCGTTTAAGAATCCTTTAGAGACTAGTTGACGATTGTTAAACTCTTTGGGAGGAGTATTTTTCTCTTCAAAAAACAAGTGCATTTTCTCTTGTTCGATTTTAGTACTTACTAAATCAAAGTGTTCTACTATTAATTCAGGAAGCTTGATTTTTTTGGCGCTAAGTTATGAAATCTTCGATTCCTCCCCAACATTTGAGATTGACCCCTGATTTGTCTGTATTTTTATTGTAGATGTTTCTTGATTCTTGGCTTAGTAATTATGCTTCCTGTGTTTTTGGATATTTATTAAAGAGAATTGAAGTTCTTTCTTTTTGGCTTTCACTCCGTTTATATTGGCTTTTGTAAGGTGAAAAACGTCTTCTTGTTAGTGATTGTTTAGCTGTGTCTCTATTAGTGAAATCTTGAGCGATATATTTGATTTTATCTAGATTAGCTTGTTGGTTGGTTTTGTATTGGTTAGAATAAGGTGTCTCTAGATTCTTTTTGGATAGTCATTGTGTGAGTATGTTATAATTTAGCAGCTAGGTATTCAAGCATTGAGGTTGATATTGGCTTTGGTAGAAAGTCAATTACCATTGGGTATTTTTTTGTTTTTTCTAAGTCTTCTGGGTCTATAGTGGAAGAGAGTACGACTATTTTAGTTTGATTAAAGTCATTGAAATCGTTGGAGCTAAAGCAGTCTAGGAATTCCCATCCTCCCATTACAGGCATGTTTAGGTCTAGGAAAATTAATTGAGGAAGTATTTGGTTTTCTATCCCAGTTTTTTTGATGTGGTTAAAATATTTAAGTGCTTCTTCTCCATTCTGTGCTGTAGCAGTTTCTTTTGAAAAACCAGTTTTTGAAATTACTTTTTTGCACAACATTAGTGTGATTGGATCATCATCAATGCACAATATTTTATTTAACATTATTATTTGTTTTTAAAAGTTAAAGTGAATGTTGTTCCTTTGTCAACTTCGCTATTTACGCTTATAGTTCCTTCCATGGCATTAACTTGTGATTTTACAAGGTAGAGGCCTAAACCTTTGCTGTCAGGATAATCATGAAATCGTTGGTAGAGGCCAAAAATTTTGTCTCTGTTTCTGTTTAGGTCAATTCCGATTCCGTTGTCTTTGAACTGTAAGGTTACAAGGTCATTGGTTTGATCTGCAGTAATGGTGATTTTTAAATTTCTGTTGTCCGATTTATATTTTAATGCATTGGAAAGTAAATTGAGTAGTATACTTTCAATGTATGATTTGTTGGCTATCAGAGTAGGGACTTTGTCAAAATCTATTTTTAATATAGGTCTTTGTAGGTCGATTTGGAAAGATAATTGATTGAAAACATTTTCAAATACGTCTTTTAAAGAAATTGATTCTTTTAAGATGGAAGTATTGTCTTTGATAATCATGACTTTTGTTAAGTCATTGATAGTTTCATTTAGTAAATGTGTAGATTTGTTAAATCCGTATAATATTTCTTTTAATTCAATATCTTCAATTGTAATGTCTTCAATTAGTGTTAAAAGTCCGGTTAGGTTTGAGATTGGAGCTCTTAAGTTATGGGAGGTAATGTATGAAAACTGTTTGAGATCTTTGTTGTTTCTTGTTAGTTCAAGGATTAATTGTTCTCTTTCTTTTTCTTGTCTTTTTTCTTCTGTAATGTCTCGCTGTATTGAAATCCAGTGAGAGATTTCTTTTTCAGAGTTATAAATAGGTATCATTGAAAAGTGAAGCCAAAACTCTTCTCCGTTTTTCTTGTAGCTAATCATTTCGATTACGCATTCTTCGTAATTTTTAATTGCTAAAATGACTTTTTTAATGATTTTGAAATTAGTATTTGGGCCGCTTAAAAAGTCGGGAGATTTATGAAGGATTTCATCTGATTCATAACCAGTCATTGTTGTGAATGCAGGGTTTACGTAAACTATTTTGGGGAGTTTTGTTTTGTTGAAATGGGCTTCGGTGATGATTATGGAATCTTTTGTTTGTAGAATTACTGTTTCAAGTAATTTAAGTCTTAGTTCTTCTTCTTTTCTTTTGGTGATGTCTTGTATTGCTCCAATCATTCGTATGGCTTTGCCGTTTTCATCTTTTAAAAGAAATCCTCTGTCAAGAACATATTTATAAGTGTTATCTGCGCATTTGAAGCGGTATTCGTCTTGCCAGTTTTCTGTCTTTTGTTCGATGAAAGAATAGAGTTTAATTGACATCTTTATGCTGTCTTCTGGGTGAATGTTTTGAAACCACCAATTTGAGCTTTCTCCTACTTCTTCTTGATTGTAGCCATAAATACCTTTGATTCCTTTGTTCCAGTATAGTTTATCTTCTGCAATGTTCCAATCCCAAATAGTGTCACTAGTAGCTTTTGCAACGATATCGTATTTTTCGTTAGATTCTTTTATTTCGTTATTTGTTTTTTTTAATTTTTCAAAAATAGCTTTGCTTTTATTTTCATTTTCAGTTAGAATATACCTGAATATTAGTCCTGTAAAGGTTACTAATAGAATATCTTTGGAAAAGTTGAAAATGGGGTAGTTTCCGTCTAATAAATAGCGTAGGGAGAGTTTGTGAAAAACAATAACTGCAAACAATGCAATCAGCAGATATACTACGGTTATTTGGTTTATTTTGTTTTTCATTACCCAAATGTAATTAATTATTGTCAATTAGAAAATTTCTAATAAATTAATTTAAAAGTTTGTTTAAAAGATTTTTAATTGTTATTTAGAGTTATGTCAACGTAAACTATTGGCAAAATGTTTTTTATTTCAAAATAAAGTGTACCTTTGCACCCATTAAAAATCACAGATGGAATCTATTAGAAATATTGCAATTATTGCCCACGTCGATCACGGTAAAACAACTTTGGTTGATAAAATTATGTATCACTGTCAGTTATTTCGTGACAACGAAAACACAGGTGACTTAATCCTTGATAACAACGACTTAGAGCGTGAAAGAGGTATTACTATTACTTCTAAAAATGTTTCTGTTCAATACAAAGGAACAAAAATCAACATTATTGACACTCCTGGTCACGCCGATTTTGGTGGTGAGGTAGAGCGTGTATTGAATATGGCTGATGGAGTTTGTTTATTGGTAGATGCTTTTGAAGGCCCTATGCCTCAAACGCGTTTTGTATTACAAAAAGCATTAGACCTTGGTTTGAAACCTTGCGTTGTTATTAATAAAGTTGATAAAGAAAACTGTACTCCTGAAGAAGTTCATGAGAAAGTTTTTGACTTAATGTTTGAATTAGGAGGTACAGAAGAGCAGTTGGATTTTCCAACAGTTTATGGTTCTGCTAAGAATAACTGGATGTCTGACCATTGGGAAAACGTAACTGATAATGTAGAAGCATTATTGGATATGGTTATCGAAAATGTACCAGCTCCAAGAGTTTCTGAAGGAACTCCACAAATGTTGATTACTTCTTTAGATTTTTCTGCTTTTACAGGTCGTATCGCTATTGGTCGTCTTGAAAGAGGAGTATTGAGAGAAGGTATGCCAATCTCATTAGTAAAAAGAGATGGTACTATATCTAAATCACGTATTAAAGAATTACATACTTTTGAAGGTCTAGGACGTAAAAAAGTACAAGAAGTAATTGCTGGAGATATTTGTGCAATTGTAGGTGTTGAAGGTTTTGAAATTGGTGATACTATTGCTGATTTTGAAAATCCTGAAGGACTTGCTTCTATTGCTATTGATGAGCCTACTATGAGTATGTTGTTTACAATTAATGATTCTCCTTTCTTTGGAAAAGAGGGTAAATTTGTAACTTCTCGTCATATTAGAGATCGTTTGACAAAAGAGCTTGAGAAAAACTTAGCAATGAAATTGGGTGAAACTGATTCAGCTGATAAGTTTATGGTTTTTGGTCGTGGTGTACTTCACTTATCTGTTCTTATTGAAACAATGAGAAGAGAAGGATACGAATTACAAATCGGTCAACCACAAGTTATTATCAAAGAAATTGATGGTAAAAAATGTGAGCCAATTGAGGAATTAACAATCGACTTACCTGAAAATCTTTCTGGTAGAGCGGTAGAGTTTGTTTCTATTCGTAAAGGTGAAATGCTTTCTATGGAAGGTAAAGGAGAGCGTATGATAGTTAAATTTAATATTCCATCTCGTGGAATTATTGGATTGCGTAATCAATTGTTGACTGCTACTGCAGGTGAGGCAATTATGTCACACCGTTATATTGGATATGAGCCTTTCAAAGGTGCTATTCCTGGACGTAACAATGGTTCTTTGATCTCTATGGAAAATGGAAAAGCAATTCCTTATTCTATCGATAAATTACAAGATCGTGGTAAATTCTTCGTTAATCCTAATGATGAAATTTATGAAGGTCAAGTAATTGGAGAAAACTCACGTAGCGATGATATGTGTGTTAACGTAACTAAGGCTAAAAAACAGTCTAACGTTCGTTCTTCTGGAAATGATGAGAAAGCAAGAATTATTCCTCCAATCATTTTCTCTTTAGAGGAAGCGTTAGAGTATATTCAAAAAGATGAATATGTAGAGGTTACACCTAAATCTATTCGTTTAAGAAAAATTTATTTGACAGAAACTGATAGAAAAAGATTTAAAATCTAATACTATCACAAGTATATTAAAAAGCCATTTCGAAAGAAATGGCTTTTTTTGGTTCTACTAGTAGCGGAAATTATTTTTATTGTGGATGTATTCAATATAGATACTTGGCGTTCTATTATGCTAAAAAAGCGGCACGGGTATCAGTATTATACAAGCAAGCTTAGTACTAAATATACTTTCGTTTGTTATAATTTATGTGATTGGTTCTGTTTTGCGTGAGGGATAGAAGTGGAAATCCTTTTATTGAATGGAGCGATAGCGGAATAGAATAAAAGATTGAAACCTCCCGAAGCGTTGGGAGCCCAACCCGCTCCCGACACTTCGGGATTTCTGCGGGTCACGCCCAAAATAATAAATTTTTACTTTCTATCTCTTTAAACTAAAATGTCCTTTTGTTTCTCTACCATCTTCAAGCTTTACGGTGAACCAATAATCGTCTGCGGGAAGTTGGTTGTTGTTATAGGTACCGTCCCAGCCTTGACCTAATGGATTTATTTGACTTAATAGTTTTCCGTAACGATCGTATATGTAAACAATAGATTTAGAATTAAAAGAAGTACTTATTCCTTTTAAATTCCAATAGTCATTGTGCCCATCTCCATTTGGTGTGAAAAATTTAGGAGCTCCAATTACTGAAATAACTTGGGAAACGGTACCACATCCATTAGTGTCTCGAACATAAACGGTGTGTATTCCCGATGAAATATCGTTGAAAATATTTGAGTCTTGGAAAGAGTTGTTAGGGTCGTCAATACTATATTCGTAATCACCTAAACCAATTGCGTCAACTGTTATTGAATTTGTATCTGCTAAATCATTAATTTCAATGTAAGATATTTTAGCAATGTCTGATGGAGTAACTGAGATACTACGAGTTCTACTACATCCCGTTGTTTTTGTTGTGACATCAACAGTGTATATTCCTTCTGAATTCACGTCCAAAGTAGGATTTGTTTGATTTGTAATTAGTGAGCTATTTTTAAACCATTTATAGCTGTAATCCGAAGATGGAGAATTATCTTTAATACCCGCGTTAAGTTGAATATAAAAGGTGGGGATATTAGAGCAAATTAACTCATTCTCATTACCGTCTTTATTGATGTTAATATAAGGCAACGGATTAATGGTAAATGGAATTGTGGTAGTTGCAGGACAACTATTGTTTATTGGATTTTCAATTTTTACGGTTATACTTTGAGTACTAGTGAGGAATGGGTTTGGAAGTGGACTTGGTAGCATATTTCCAATTTGATCATAATATGTTACCGTCATTCCAGTTTGTGAACCTAGTAATGTTGATTCAAATGTTGAACTGTTAAATGGAAATTTACCATCTTGATTAAGTGGGTCAGCTTCGTCATCACAAACTGTTGTTAGAGAATTTGGAATAGGAAATACTTGGGGTAATTTGTCAACGATAAATTCAATATTCGTTTCTTCGAGACATTTTAGAGTTGAATTATTTGTGACAATTGCTTTAATGATTTGTGATTTTGTTGAAAAAGCAGTAGGAAAGGGACTTGTAATCAAAGTTCCGTTAGAATCTTTAAGAGGGTTGTTTAAATTATCAAAATAAGAAACGCTTACATTAGTTTGTCCATTCAATAAAGTAGATTGTAATGTAGAGGTATTGAAATTTAAAACACCATCTTGATTGTCGTCACATTGTCTAGGTATTGTTACTGTATTTGCAAAAGGTAGTTTTTCTACGTTTAATGTGACATAGGGACCAAGTCCAAAACAAGCATTGTCTGAGTCACTATCAACGCGTCCCCATATTTGTTGTGAGTTAGGGTAGCCAATATTTCTATAATTGTTAATGTTTGTAATATTATTAATTTCAGCTAATGCATCATTTTGATTTTTGTAAAAACGTACAGTGTAATTACCAGCTAGTAAAAGTGCTTTTATATCTGTTTCAGCACTGCTAAAATCAAATGTAGCAATTCCATCTCTTTTGTTATTGTTTATATTGTTATTGCCATTTATATCTAGTAAATCATCACAGGCCTCAAATGTTCTATTGAAAGTTAAAGGTATTTGAGTCGCTACTACTTTAAGGGTTAATTGTGATACTCGGTAACAATTATTAGAGTTAACAACTCTTGCCCAAACAGACATAGTATTAGGAATCGTATTGGTGAATCGTATTGGATTTGATATTAATTCTGTGGTATTGGCAGTATTAGCGCCTGATAGTGAAGTATAGTAGCTAAAAGTTTCATTTGATGCATTCGCAGAAATGTTATCATTTTTTACAGTCAGGTTAAAGGTAGTGAATCCATCTAAATCATCATCACATTGTACAATTGTAATGTTGCTTACCGTTGGTAATATATAAACTTTCAATATGGTCTCTGATGAAAGTAAACCACAGCTATTTCCTGTTTTATTTATAAAAACTTGATATTTATAGTTGTTCATACTATTAGTAACAGCCGAAATAAGCAAACTGTTTGTAGTTGCCCCATTATAAGTAGCATTATTTGTAATAGGATTCCAAGTGCTTCCATTGGTCGATATCTGCCATTGGTAACTTTCTCCATTATCTGTAACTGTTATTGTTGCAGGTTGTAATTCGCAGGTGGGCGGTACAATGGGTTGATTTGTAATTACAATTGGAGCAGCGATTATGTAATTGTTGCTTGGGGATGTATAACCTGCTGCACTTGTAACTTGTCCTTTTGAGTTTACAGTTATTGGACTATTCCCTAAGATACCGTCATTATTTGGGTCTAGAAATCCAGCTTCAATAACGTCTAAACACAGATCATTGTCACTATCTAATTCACGATAATTTTTAATGCCATCATTGTCAATATCTGTATTGGTAGCATTAGTTCCAGATTCATCGATGTCATTGATTCCATCGTTATCACTATCCCAGTCTATATAGTCTGGAATGCCATCGCTATCTGTATCTATAGGGGTTAAACCAGTTCCAAAGGCATTGTCAATTCCGTCTTTGTTAGTGTCAGTATTGGTAAGTACTAAGGCTGTATTTCCTTGGGCTTCTATACGGTCTAGAATTCCATCATTGTCGCTATCATCATCAATTTGGTCAGCTTTACCATCTCCATCAGTATCTTTAGGAACGCAAGTAGCAATAAGTTTAAAAGTTGATTTGTTGCCGTTAGTTTCAGATAGATTTTTGTGGGTGATGCTAACACTATTGGTTAGGTAAGTCGAGAATTTAAAATCTCCTGTACCTGCAGCTAAGGGAACGACGTTGTTTAATCTAAATCGAATTTCAAAAGAAGAATATTGAGTCACCCCACTTTCATAAATGCCATCATAGTCTGTGTCTATTAATAATTGGTTTGAAGGATTAGTTACTGTAATTGTTTTATTGGTGTCTGAATTGACAATGTATTCTGCGCTTGCATTTAGTAAATCGTTGCTATTGGCAGTAGAAACGTATTCCATGGCAATCGAAATAGATTGTGCGAAAGTTAGTTTCTGCGTGACAAAGCTTTCTGTTCCTGCGGGGATTTCAGTTACAAAACTACCATCTGCATTACCTATAAAAGGGTTTGTGCTGGCTGTGGTAGAAGTGGTTGTTACTCCTGTAAATGAATTAGAATATACTGTCCCGCTATTGCTGTTAGAAATGTTTATAGATTGATTACCATAAGATTCTGTGCAGTTTGTTATTCCATCATTGTCGTTGTCAATGTCTATATTGTCATTGACTCCATCACCATCTAGATCCGTAGGACATTCACTTACTGGAGTTTTATCTGAAAATAAAGGAATAGCAGTTGGACAACCAGAGATGGTACCTCTTACATTGTAATATCCTGGTGCGGTAGGAGTGTAGCTATTAGTTGTCTCTCCTGCTAAAGCACCTCCATTAAAAAACCACTGAAAAGCATCATAGGAGGAAATGGTGCTTACTTTTAGTACAACATTAGGAATGCATGCCGAAGTTGTAGTTGCAATTTTACTAGAAATTACTTCTGGTTTGGTATCAAATCCAGAATAATAGCCACCGTAAGTAGCGGCCCCATTTTTACCAAAATAGGAAACATATACTTGCTTGGTTGATTTTATAGAAATGTTTCCAGAGAGATTGTTGACGGTATATCTTTCAAATCCAAGATTTCCGGCAATGGCAACTGGGCTTGAAGTTAAAGCGCTATTGTTGATAGATACAGTTGCACCTTTTTCTGTTACGATATTTAAAAAATTTGCAGAAAAAGAGGTGCTTCCAATCGACTCAACAAGTGGTATGTTGTCAACGACTCTAGGAGTTGTACAGTTTAATGGCGGAACAAAAAACATATTTTGATTGGCTGCACTTGTAGCACCTCCGATGCTTTGATAAGCAAAAACGGGTTCTGAAGTAGTAACATATAAATTACCATTGGTGAAAGAACTACCATCAATATCTGCATATTGTCCGGCGGCAAGTGTGAAAGATGGAGTTGTACTACCGTTAAGATAGACAATAGTGTTGTTTACATGAGCTATTAATTGGATTCTCTCAATCTCATTGGTTCCTAGTCCTTTTACAAAAATATACTCTTTTCCTGTTTTTTCATACGATACAATTTGGTCAAAACCAACATCCCTTGCAGTTGTAATGGTACTGTTGCTCCCTCCAAAAGAACCTGAATTTACAGCAACTGGTTTGTCTGTTTGTACTAATGCCCCAATCATTTTTGAACTGTTTGATATAGTGCTCGTACTATTTTCTAGAGATAAAACATAGCTTTCATTTTTATTTAAAGTAACAACAATGGGACCGTTTATGATCGTTCCGTCAGTAAGTATAGTTCCCACCGGAATATTAGAAATTGTAGCAGTAGTATTATTTTCAGTAGCCAAAATGGAACCGAAATTCAGTAATGAGCCATCTGTATTAACAGGATTAAGCATAGCTCCTAATCTAAAGGTTGTTCCTAAGGCACTATTTCCTTTGGAGACAATCCCTCCTGCATGATTGAAAGTTCCGTTGGTGTTTTGAGCCGAATTAATTCTCATACTCACATAGACTTGATCTTCAGCTTCAATGATATAGCCTTTGTTGGATAATTTTCCAATAGTAGTTTTAAGTGTCACTAATTGAGTAGAAGTTCCTGTTCCTATGTAGTAAACATAAGGCGCTGTATTGCTTACTACTCCATTTACTATATTGCCACCAATTTCTATTATTTTGAAATTTACATTGGTTGTACTGGGTGTCGATATATAAAAATAATGATCATTTGCCATACCATTACTACAAGCAATAGGTGGTATGTAATGAGTCCTACTAAATTGTGCAAAACCGTTAAATGTGATTAATATAAATAATGCCAATAAAGTGTTTTTCATTTGCTAAAAATAATAACAAAACACAATATAATTAGTTAAAATTTTGTTAGTTTGTTAAAAATAATACTTATTTAGTTTTTTTTAGAATTAAAGAGTAACTTATAGATAATAATTTGATGTAAATTTGCATTAAAGCCACCAAAACTATGAGTGATTCTTCTGTTTTATTTAAAAAACCTACTTACCCTATTAATGATGCTTTGTTCGGATATTTAGAACGGTTTGATCGTATCTCTAGTGTTTCCATCTGTTATGATGATTTACTGCGTTTTTCAGGATCTATATGTGTATTTGACAAAAATGATCAAGATACTTTATGGGCACGTGTCTATTACAATGAATTTGAAAGAAACGAAATTGATTTAAATTTAAAGAAAATATATACACTCCTTCACTCAGACGGAAATGTAGAGATTGTTAAGTTTTTGAATATTGATGCTATTGATTATTGTACGTTTGGAAACTCAAAGCCTTTCCGTATCAAAGTAAGAAACATTCTCAATGATAATTATGTACATTTTTATATCAAAAAAGCAGATGCTTCTAGAATCTATGGTTTAGAATTAGAAGATATTCTTTCTCCAGATAAGATTAATTTTCTGGTTTATAAAGACACCTTAATTGAAGAACATATTATTGGAATTCCAGGCGATGTTTTCATGGAGACCTTATTGAAAAACTGTACCGAAACTGAGAAATCTCAAATTGCAAAAGAGTTTGTGAAATTCAATGAACGTTGCATGATTCGACTTTTGGGAGATATGAGAGCCTATAACTATGTAGTACTACCCATTCACGATTTTGATCAAGTAGTGTATAGAATTAGACCAATCGATTTTGATCAGCAATGTTATGAAGGGAATTTTAAAATTTATAGACCCCAGTTTTTTAAAGAAAATGGACCAATGGTTCAATTAGTCAAAAATAAATTGCAAGAATCATCTATAGAACAATATAAAAATGAAGAGCGAGCTGCATTAGCCAAAAGGTTACATTCTGCCGCTAAACGAGTGAGTAAATTGTTGCAAATTATGCGCAGAGACACAATTGCACCACCAGAACATGTCAAAAAGTTAAAACTAGAATTATACCGTTATACCCATGATTTGAATTTCAAAAAAGCAACTTCAATGGGAAAAGTTTTAGAAGCTGCTTTCGGTTTTGTTTCTAGAAATTATAAAAATGCCAATATTTTCAAATCAGGCTTTTAGTATTTAAATAGCAATGCTTCTTTTTTGAGCGCACCCCGCTGAAATCCTGAAGGGTCGGGACATTGAAGTCCTTAGCTGGTTCCGCTATCGCTACACTTGTTTGTGGGCTTTTCTCCCGAAACTTCGGGACTATCCCTCACACAAAATCACGACAAGACTCAAATAGCAGACTAGGCAATTCCTCAAAAAAAAACACTACGGAATTGTATGAGATGAAAAACAGAAAGTTTTAATTACCCACAAAATCTAATTATAACTTAGTGGCTTAGAGTCTTTGCGACTAGAAATAAAACCCAGCTCAATTTGTATTAGAATCAAAAAAAAGAAAAATGAAAAAGTATTTTAATATCATAGTTATATTTTTTGTTTTGGCTTGCCAGCAAAAGTCAAGTAATCTAGTCGAATTGTTTTCTTTCCCAAAATCCTTAAAAGAAGTTTCAGGAATTATCACAGTACAAGATTCAAAGCTAATAGCATGTATCGAAGATAGTGGCAATAAAAATGAAATCTATCTTCTGGATTCTAAAGGTAAAATTCAAAATACCATTAAAATTAACCAAGTCGAAAACAACGATTGGGAAGACATCACCAAAGATATCCATGGCAATTTGTACATAGGGGATTTTGGTAATAATGATAATGATCGAAAAGATTTAGCCATTTACAAAATTGATAAAAACAAACTTTCAAGTTCCGAAACTAAACCTACATCCATTATTCAGTTTGCATACCCAGAGCAAAAAGATTTTCCATCCAAAAAGAAAAGCAGGTATTTTGATGTAGAAGGTTTTATTGCTTTTCAAAATAATTTTTACTTGTTTACCAAAAACCGTTCTTCCAATTTTAACGGAACCGCTTTTATTTACAAAGTACCCAATGCACCCGGGAACCATCCAGCCAAAAAAATAGGGGAATTCAAAACCGGCCCAGACTATGAGAATTATGCCATAACCAGCGTAGCATTAAGCCCTGACCAAAAGAAGTTAGCCATTCTGACACACAGTAAAATTATCCTTTTCGAAAATTTCAAAGCCGATGATTTCCTTTCCGGAAAAAGGACGGAAATTGACTTGGAGCATTTTTCACAGAAAGAAGGTGTTTGTTTCAAAGATAATACGACCCTATTTATCGCCGATGAAAAAGTGAAAAAATCAGGCGGTAAACTCTATGAGTTTAAAATCCAAAACCCAAACCAAAACTAATTCGAGCTTCTTCTGCTTTGCTTTTAAAATAAGTTAGCCTTGCAGTAAGCGTATTAATACCGTTCAACCACAAACCGCCTCCAACAGCTTGATGCCATTTGGAACTGTTTTCACCATCGAGCCAAACACGACCATAATCAAAACCACCCAGAATACCATAAGTCATAGGAATAATACTTTCTTTGATCTTACCAATGCTGAATCGTAAATCACTACTTTGATAAAACGAACTTTTACCCAAAAAACGTTCATTTCTAAAACCTCTTAAACTCGCATCGCCACCCAAAACAGCTCCTTGATAAAACTCATAATTGTTATTCAAAATAGCTTTGGCTTTCACTAGTGATGCAAGAACCCATTTACCTTCAGCATCAATTTTATGATTAAAATTTAGCTTCGATTCAATAGTTGGAAAGTTTTTACGAGTTTCATTTAGATTTGTTTTCCAACTCCCGATTAATGAAAACCCCATTCCGAGTGTAGGTAAGGAAGGGTTATTATAATTCTCAAAATGATATCCTACCGTCAAACCTGCAAATTGTTGGTTGTCAAAAATAATCGGATCTACAATGGAAGGAGTTGCAATAAAACGTCCCGTTGTTTTTTCAACTTCTATGTTTTCAAATGTTGGCTGTAATTGTAAACTGCTACCATTTCTTCCTGATTTTTCAAATTGTGGTGCGATCTTAAAAATACTGATTTTTACCCTATTGTTATTCATTCCATAAAGTTCGTCCGTATTGATAGTTTGGTTTCCATAACCAAAAAAGTTAATTGAAAAATTAGGACTGGTAAAACGAGTTTCGAGATTGAAATCCCAGTTATTCGTTATTTTTGGCGCTCTAAAGGTGTAAAGCAATTCAAAACCACTAGTGGCAAAATAGTAATTGGCTTTTAGGATATGTTTGCTCGAATACGGATTTTGCTTGAAATTATTAACTGTGTAATTTGCAATAATCCCAAGTTTTACCCCATCATCAGGGTTGAAGCCAATAATAGGCAAGCCCGAAAAGGCATTGTATTTAGGTAACGAATAATTGTAATTGTTGACCGTGTAATCGTCAGTTAGTTTTTTGGAGGTTTTGGAATCTAAACTATAACTATTGTTCTTAGAATTAAAATCAATAATACGAATTCCTTTTCCGTTTTCAACTGTATAATTGTCATGGTTTAGACCGCCTAATAAGATAATTTTGACACTTGTTTTAGCATTGCCTTTCACTTCAAAAACATCATCATCATCCAATCCATAAACCCACAGATGTTTTGTTTTTTTACCAAAAATCTCTTTGGTGTAGGACAATTCGATTCCATCTTTTTTAATTCGATTGACCGTAACTTGAAGAATATCACCTGATTTTTTCTCGATGATAAATTGGTCTTTTTTATTCGTACCCACAACCAGAACTCTTTTTTCTAGGGTTTTAGCATAATCAATAGCATATTGTACAAGTTGCTTTTTTCGTGACTTTAATTTGTCTTGAATGGATTGGATCGTTTCGTTCTGTACTTCTTTCGGTAAAGATAGAAAAGCTTCTTCAATGGCTTTGTCAGATAAATTTTCTTGAATAAATTTTGCTTGAGCAATCCAGTCGTTTGTGGTAGCCGTTTTCAAAACTGCCAAATCAAGAGGATAAGGTTCTCTATTAAACCATTTCACATTTTTTATTTCGTTCTTGAAAGTTTGCATATGTCGCAAGTCAGGAATATTCATCAGGATAGACAATAAAGCACCGTCGTATTTAGTGAAAGCCTGATCACGATCTCTCGGGATTGGTTTGAAGATGATTTTTTCTCCTTCATGATGTTCCCCCCAACGCCATTGGTCGTGATGTCTGTCCCAGTCGCCAAGAAACATATCAAACAATCGTGCTTTGATGTAAGCCTTTTCATCAATACTATATTTTTCGTCTTTGTGAATTTTTTCTAAAACTTCTTCAGTACTAATAATATCTTCTGGGGTATCAAAACTTGCTAAATCCTTTTGCCCCTCAGAAACATGTTCTTCGATAAAATATAATTCGTCACCAAAGTCTGCATTGAATTCCTTCAATCCATTTTGCTTTGGGACATAAAATAATTTTGGATTGGTATGACTCACCCTAATTTGGTCTGCCAGATGTCCTACGGCAAGGGATATATAAGGATGAGAACTAGTATAGAAATCCAGTAAAAAATCTTCAGCATACGTGTTTTTAAAAGCATCTTCAACAAATTGATCCTTAAAGGCAACGGACTGTAAAAATCGAGAAGCACTCTTTTTTAAGGCACGCATGGCATATTCTTTTCCTTTGGTATCGACCAATCGAAGCGATTTGGATTGATGACCACCACCTGCTCTTTTTGGTGATAAACCACCATATAAACTATCTAGATTTACAGTTTGAGCTTGTACTGGAATACTGTAATAGGGTCTATAATGTTTTCCTAAAATAAAATTATAAGTTCCTGATTTTTGAGTTCGCTCTTTGGTATAGACAGAAGCAGAAGTTGTTGGAGCAAACGTTGTTGGGAATTGAGAATTAGAATTGGATGTAACGTTCAGAATAGTTTGGTTAAAAAGTATTTTACTTTCGTCATAAAAAGAAACAGTTGTTTTTCCATTCGTGTAAACGGTAAGAATTGCAAATCCTTTTTGACCATATGAAAAATCATTGGGGTAAACTGCTTTTGCAGCTTCTTCTTTGGATCCTGCACCACTGATAATTTGCTTGATGTTTTGGTGATCAATGTATTGCAAATTGTGATCGTGTCCAGAAACCACAACCATGTTATCTTGTCCCTGAATCAAAGTTTTGATTCGGTTTACGAGTTTTGAATATTGCTTGTTTTGAATGTCTTGCGGACTAACGCCTGATGTTTTGCGAATTAGATTTAGGAATGAACCAATAATAGGCAATGGGATTTTTTGCTCCAATGGGAAAAGTTGTTTTTTCCACGAAAACTGTCCGCCATGACTGCCATTAGTTATTAAAGGATGGTGCATGGCAAGAATAATCGTCTTATCTTTGTTTTTATTCAAAAGATTTTCTATTTCTTCAAAAAAAGCGTCACGGGTTTTGATGTCACAATCTTCATTAATAGTTGGTGTTTTGTTCCAGTCTTCCAAATACCACTGGCTATCAATAGTGATCAATAGTACCTTGTCGTTGATTTTTACGTCATCAATCGCACAACCTTTTCTAGGAGAGAAAGCTTTTTTGTCCTTAAGATATGCTTGGACTAAGTCTTCTTGTTCTTTTAACCCTTTAATTCCACTGTACCAGTCGTGATTTCCGGGGATAAAAATGGTTTGTCCTTTGAAGTTTTTTGTAATTTCTAATTGATTGAGTAATTTCTGTTCTGCAGATCGGTATGAAGGGGCTGATTTTTTACTCGGGATTCCTTTGGGATAAACATTGTCCCCCAAAAATAGTAGAGTCGAGTTTTTATCGGCGGTTTTCAGTTTTTCGCTTAAAGCAAATAAAATAGACTTAGGGTTTTCTTCTGAAATATTTCCAGCATCACCAATTAAATAAAAAGTATGTGCAATTTTTGAGCTGTCTTTCTCGTTTGAAAGATTTGAATCATTTACATTAGAACCGTATTGTTCTTTTTTTGTAGCGCAAGCGTATAAAAGAACTGATATAAAAACAAGAATCAACCGTTTTTCCAAAAACAATTTCATATTTTAGTAGTATAATTTTTTTATTATGAATATCCTCCAGCAAGCCGAAGCTTTTGTCTCAGAATTACTCAAAGATAAACTTTCTAAATCATTTACTTACCATAATTTAGGACATACTAAGGATGTGGTAAAAGCGGTGGGCGATATTGTAAAGCATGAAAATGTTAGTACTAAGGATACCGAAGCGCTATTGATGGCAGCCTGGTTTCACGATACGGGATATATTAGAGGATGCCAAAAACATGAGCTTTCGAGTGTTGAAATAGCTACTGATTTTTTGATAGCGCAACAGCAATCTCAAGATTTTATAGCCAAAGTAAGTGCGCTTATTGAAGCAACAGTCTATGACTACCAACCAAAAAACAGTTTAGAAAATATAATAAGAGATGCTGATTATTCTCATTTTGGGAATTCTAATTATCCGACAATTTGTGAGCAATTAAGAGATGAGTGGGAAATAACTATGAAAAAAGTTTATACCAATGTAGAATGGGCCAGGGAGAATATTTATATTATGGAACAATGGCATCAGTATCAAACGGATTATGCACTTCAAAACTGGCAACCCATAAAAGAGAAAAATATAAAAAGGATTAAAGAAATGATTGAAAAGGATATGCAAGAAGGTGAGGTTCTTAAAAAAGTAAAAAAAACAAAAAGTAAAAAAGAAAAACCAGATCGTGGTATTGATACCTTATTCCGAATCACTTTAAGTAATCATACACGATTAAGCGGCATTGCAGATAGTAAGGCAAATATATTACTGTCTGTAAATGCAATTATTATTTCGATAGCGCTGTCTTCAATAATTCCCAAACTAGATAGTCCTGGAAATGCTCATTTAATCATGCCGACCTTTGTACTGCTAATGTTTAGTGTGGTGTCTATTATTTTTGCAATTTTATCTACTCGACCAAAAGTAACTACAGGAACTTTTACTCGAGAAGATATTGAAGCACAAAAAGTAAACTTACTGTTTTTTGGTAATTTTTATAAAATGCCCCTCGACGAATACCAATGGGCAGTAAATGAATTAATGAAAGACCGAGATTATTTGTATAATTCGATGATTAAAGATTTGTATTTTTTAGGAATCGTACTTGAAAAAAAATATAGATTACTTAGGATTACCTATAATATTTTTATGATCGGAATTATTGTTTCGGTTATTGCTTTTGTAATTGCTTTTAATTCAGTTTTAGTTTAATTCGTCTAGTAATTCTTGATAGGTATAATCGTTAGGTTGATTTATATCAGTGTTTATGACTTTGATGCGCAACGCTTTTAAACCTGAAACACCTTGTAGCTCTTCTACATCAAACTGTTCTATTTCAGGTTCAATTATTTTTTTGAATTGTAAATACTGAATGTATTTTAGGTATTCTGTTTCTTCACTTTGATGTGAATATACAATAGTGATTTTTTCTTTTTGTGTAATGCGTTCTTGCGTCCCTTTGATATTCGCTTTATCGATTCGCTTTTTGACTACTTCGTAGCGGGCATTGTAAGTGCCATCTACGTCAAAACGTTTTTCATCCATTCTAAATCGAATAGAAAGTGGCGAACTAAATACGAGAATCAAAGACGTAACATCCAATTCATAAGGTAATAACGGCTTCAAACGGTGGTGCTCTAGTTCCATTTTACACAAAGTTTGCAATTGCCATAAACGTAGATTATTAAGATACATCATGTCAAACGGTAAGTTTGGATTGATGCTTTGTCCTATATATAAATTATGTTCGACACCGTCAGTTTTAAAACGTTCAAAGTAATGTGGATAATTATTCTGAGCTTCTATTTGTTCTTTATCTAATACCGAAGCCATTTTTTTATTGATGATAGACATTGCTTCGTCAAACTTTCTTCGGGCATGGTAAAAGAGTTCTGTTTTTTCATCTAATTCACTAAAGTAATTGTCAATTAACAGCTGTAGTTCAGCATTATTTTTAGAATTGGTCAAAATAGGGTGAATCTCCTTTTGAATGTATAATTGAATTTGCTGTTCGGTATCGGCTTTGAGTTCAATCAATAGCTCTTTCGAAAAAGAATGGAGCTCAAACTTGCGTTGTTCTAATAATTCTAATTTGCTGTTAGTTGTCAAATGATCCAAAATCCTAATCAAATGACTAATTTGGTTTTTTAAATCCTGTTTTACTGTTTCGTTTCTGTGATTCGAAGAGCTTTTGATATCAATCTGACCGTACAAAGGATATACTTCTTTGAAAACAATTGCTTTAAAAATATAGTCTTTGTTGGGAGCTTGAATCTGAAAATATTTCTGAGCTTCTTTTCTGAATTTCCAATATACACTTGGGTGAATAGAAGTATATTCCCTCTGGATAATGGCTTCAATTTGGTTTTGCAAGTCAATATTATAGCGTTCTATAGTTTCAACAACATAAGGCAACAATAAATCAAGATTGTTGGCATTGATGCTATTGAGTATTTTTGGCTGAGAAGATATGAGTTCAATAACGCCTAATAATTTATCGTTTTTTATAACAGGAGCTAGAATACAGCTCTTGATGTTTTGTTTGGATAAATGATTTGCAAATAGTGTATTTGTTGTCGAAAAACGATCAACGTCAGATATAATGAAAGGTTTTTTTTCTTCTATTAATGATTTTAAAGTACAGCCAAATATGGAGTTTTTACACAATTCTTCTTCTTCCTTTTCTAAAAGAATATAGCTGTTTTTTTCGGTATTACTGCTGAAAGGAGGTGTGGTGAATTTATTCTCTTCTTCGTTAAATAATACGAATCCTAATTTCAAATCAGGAATTTTGAAAATAGTCCTGAAAATGGTTTGAATTTCCTCATCGTTTTTATTTTCTTGAGTATCTGATTTTAGTAAACTAGTTTTTAAGTTCGAGATGGCACTTTCTACAGAAGCATCAAATAAAGATACAATTCCAAATCCTTTTAAAATCCAACTATTTGCTGGGAATTTACTTTTCCATAAATTAAGATCTTCATAGTTGTCCATTAATAAGTCAATGTCTTCTGGACTTAAAAGTACGGAATTTGAAGTAGGGAGTATTTCAATAAAATCGGCATTATACAAAATACGATAATGTTTCAAAATTCCGTTTACATCAGGAATGTCATAAAATAGTGGTTTGTTGTAATCTAATTTTTGACTATAATAACTATTGAGAATTAAGATGCAACTCATGATGTAGAGTTGGTTGTCATCATAATTTCGAATAGTCATGTCAAACGTAGTTCCCGCATTGGCTAAAATTTTCGTGAAACGTTCCGTATAATTAAAAGTTAAGTTCTGGAAAGGAACTGTTATCGCCTTAATTTCGTTTTTAGATAATGCAGTTGGGAATAAATCAGCTAATAGGTTTTTGATTAACTTTTCATTTTTTTTAATGATATTGTAATGTTCAATTCCAGTTCTTAATTCGGGAACTTGCTCAATTTCTTTGAGTAAAGCTTTGGCATAATTAGAACGGTAATCTACATCGGTCAATGCAATTTCTTCTAAGGACTCAATTAATTTGTGAAATGAAATTTGAGTTTTAAATGGACTTTCAGTAAATATAGGATGATTCATTTTTATTTTCTTTAGTAAAAGGCACTAAATAATGGTATTTATTGCAGATACGAGTAGTTCATATAAAAGTAAAAAAAAATCTCCAATTACGATAGTAACTGGAGATTAGAATTGTTCTAGGATGGTATTTTGTTTTTGAATTAGGAAACTTAAAACTATTATAGTTGAAAATTTTTCAGGTGTTTTAGTCGTATAAATTAGAAATTTAATTTATGGTAGATTTGGGATTATAAATATAAGACACAAGTTTTTAAAATGGTTAAAAAAACCGTTTAAATACATGTTATATGTGTTTATGTAGGTTTTTTATTTTTTTTTACAGGGTTTTTTTAAAAAAATATCCTTAACAGAAAAGAGCGCTAAGGATATTTTTGTGATAGTAATAAAAGCTACTTATGATTTTTGTTCTTTGTTGAAGTAAACTAGGTAATAATACATTTGTTTTTCTTCGTCCCAACCTTTTTCTACATACTTCTCAGCACTTTCAGGATTGATAAAGTCCATTTTGATTTGGATATTGGTATCCAAGTTAATGACATTTTTGATTGATTTACGAGCATCACTAACTGCAGCATTTGCAATTGGGAAAGAAGTAACATCTTCTATGCTGTATTTTTCGCCTTTGTCAACTTTATAGTTTTTGAATTCAGGAATCAAATCTGGGTTGTCAAGGACTTCATTCAGGAAATTAGTTTCTTCAAATTGATCGTTTTTAGCAAAATAATTCACAGAACGGTTCATGAACATGACTTCTTCTTTTTTGTCCTCTGCAGGGAAGACTACGTCTTTAGCAAAACCTTGGCAAAACTTCAAATATTTTTTTGTGATAAAGTTTTCATCTTCAAATGCATCTACAGATAAGAAATGCTCTAGCCAGTAACGTGCGTCATAGCGGTTGCTATCCACAGTCAATATTTTGAAGCCTTCTTCTTTTTTGTGGTTAAAGATGATGCAACCTTTGTCTAATTTATTCAAATTGATTCCGTGTTGTAGAATCATCTCTAAGTGTGTTCCTTTTTCCTCAAACTGTAAAAAGTCCGCTTGCAATTCACTCTTAAAAATTCCAATAGCATCTACGGGCGTATTGTCAATATTTACATTAGTCAAATACGTCACATAAACTTCTCCGTTTTTAATGTGTGGATGATTGGACTGTTCAAATAAATGTGTTGTTATTTTTTTTGAACATTCATGTATATTGGCAGGATTGTCAAAAATTTCACAAGCTAATTTGTACATGTCGTTGTAATCTAAATCAACTTCATGAGCAAACTGATAATAGTTTTCTTCTTTTTCTCTAAAAGGCTTTAAGAAAAACTCTTTAATAAGTGGTACAATCTCATCCGAAAGGTTAAAAGGTTGTTCCGATAAAAAGAGAGCTTCGTTACGACTTTTGTTTCCTACACGGTGAATAGAAAGGGAGTCGATGTGCGTGTTAAATAAGTTGATCATTTTGTTTTAGAGTTTCTTAGAGGCTAAGTTTCTAAGTTTCTGACATGTTACTTGTCTTCCTTTAACTTTTTAAGGAAAGCAATTAACATTCTTTCTACTTCTCGATTATCCTCGTATAAGTTGTTAAATTCTTCGGTATTTAAATAGCAAATGTTTTTTGCAATTTCTAACTGTGTTTGTAGTTCGAATAAAGAGCCTACTGCAATATTAATAAATCTGATGAGTTCGTTGTTGCTGTCTCTTCCAAGGCCTTCTGCAATATTACTAGGGATTGAAATTGCACATAGCCTTAATTGTGACGTTAATCCAAAAATCTCTTCTTTTGGGAAATTCTTTGTACTAGTATAAATCTTAGTTGTTAAGGACATGGCTTTTTGCCAAACGAGTAGTTTTCTAAAGTTGCTCATTATTTTTAATTTGTATGTTTTTAAGTACACAAATTATAAAAAATGAAAACACAGAAAAAAACTTAGCTACTTAGAATCTCTGCAACTTAGTAACTCAAAAAGACTTAATTCCAATTCTCTTCAAATCCAAAATCTTCAAAATTACTATCTCCTTCAAACATGTCTAAATCGTCTTCGTCTAAACCGTCTTCATAATCATTTGCATAATCATCGGCATTATCTGCTTCAAAGTTTTTTTCAATAGCTTCATCAGGCATTTCGCCATGAGAGAATAAGGTTTCAGGATAATGAGTACCCGCTTCTTGTTCTTCGATGGCAGCAAGCTCTACTAAGAATGTCCACATATTGATAAAATCATACACATAGATGATTTTGGTATTCTCATCGTCTAGGAGGTCTGAGAGTTTATAATCGCTCATGGTTTTTTGTTCACCAGGAATATCTCCAGTGTCAAAAAGAGGGATTTCATCTTCTTGATTCCATGTTTCGTCACAAGTGTAAAAAGAAGCGACTTCCAAACCATCAAACCCAAAGGAGTTAAAAATAGCATTGTGTAAATCCTCTAAAGTATCATCTTCCAATATTGCAATATCTCTAAAGATATCTTCTTCTGCATCTAGAATTGCTCTGAATTTGTAAACCATAATCTTTGTTTTAATGAAAGGTCAAAGGTAAAATTAAATTTTAGAATACATTTTACGAATCGTGAATTGTTAATAAAATTTACAAAATGTATCTTCTGTAATCTTTAATCCTTTTTGATCATTCGTTTTCTAAAAGTGTGGTAGTTCCTGTGGAATCTATTGTCGGTAGGATAACTTCTATTCTCGGTGACATTGTTTACAATAAGTGCAATTACAAGTAAGATCAAAGATCCCGCAAGAACAGGAGAGAGGACGTACCAATACCCTAAAGTTTTTATCTTTTCGGTTCCAATGATGGCAATCAAAGCGGTTGCACCTCCTGGAGGATGCAATGTTTTAGTAATCTGCATGGCTATAGTAGACAAGGAAACGGCCAATGGTGCCGATAACCAAATAGGCTCTGGTAGCAATATCTGAATAGTAACTCCAATTATAGCCGAAATAACGTGACCGCCAATAAGGTTACGAGGTTGTGAAAACGGACTTTGGATAATCCCATAAATCAATACGCTAGATGCACCAAATGAACCAATCAAGTATATTCCGTCTGAACCAGGGAAATGTTCTGCATGAAAATAAGCAATAAAAGCAATCCCAATAAAAGAACCAATAAACGACCAAAACTGTTCTCGGAAATCAATTAAGGTTTCTTTGTAAATGATGTATTTTGTCTTATGGAAACCTTGTTTGATATATTTAGTAGGCATTTTATTTAGAAGTATTAGGGATAAAAGTGTAAACGGTATGTGGGAAGATCATTTTAGCGGTGTATTTAGAAACAAAACACACAATGAGAACAGGAATAAACAAAATGTAATTATCGGTCAAACCAAGTGTTAAAAACAACGCTGTGAAAGGGGCATTGATGCTAGCGCTCAAAACGGCTGCCATTCCAAGAACCATAAAGTTCAAAACGATCACATCGCTGTTGAAAAAATGATTCAAACTCAAAGCGGTAAGCAATCCTAAAAAAGCTCCAATAAACAAGCTTGGTGCAAAAACGCCACCGTCACCGCCAGAGGCTAGTGTGATGGAAGTGACAATTGGTTTTAAAATCAAAATTGCAAGAAGACTTAGTCCAATTGAAATGGTGAGTAAATTTTGGTTCGGTTCGTTGATAATGGTTTTTATCGAATGATATCCTTCGCCGTACAATTGAGGAAATAAAATCAAGGAAGCACTTAGGATTATAGAACCTAAGATGATTTTGTAAAAATGAGTATTTATTTTTACAAATTGACTTTTGATAAAAAGCACCATTTTGGTTAGATATACTGCATTCAGTCCTCCTAAAATTCCAAGTAGGATAAAATAAGGAATAGCTCTAAAATTCCAAGTGCTGATGTTGATGGCAAACAGCGGAGGTTCGTTAATTAAAAGTAATAACGCATAAACGATTCCTACAGCGATCCCAGTGGTTAGAATGAATGCTTGAGATATCTTTTTCGAAATGACTTCGTAAGAAAATAATAATCCTGCAATTGGGCTACCGAACAATGCTGTAACACCAGCCGCAACTCCAGCGCAAATCAATTCGGTTTTGTATTGTCTAAAAATGTTTTTCTTTTGTTGTGCTACCGAGCCAATAGTCGCGGCAGCCACCACAGTCGAAATTTCGATTCCCGTAGAACCTCCAAAAATCACAGTCAAGAATCCGTTGATAAAGTGGGATGGAATTTTGTAATTAGGAAGATTCTTGGTTTTGGACTCAGTACTTTCAAAAACTTCTTTGATGCCTTTGTTTTCCTTTTTTTTGAATAAATACTGTCGTAAAAAATAAATTAAGGACAAGCCAATAAATGGAAAGAGCAGGTAGAATAGGGTATTAGTGTTTGCTCTTTCAAAGAATATTTGTTCGTAATATTCTGTTACTTTTTTTAATAAAATTCCTAAAAAACCAGAAAGAAGTCCAATTAAAATAGAAACTAGAACTAGTTTTCTAAAAATGATATAAGGATGATTTTTCTTGATTTTAGCCGTTTTTGTCATCGAGATTCTCTTTTTTAAGGAGTGCAAAGGTATAAATCAAATACGAAAATATTGTTTTTTTAACATTTTGTGTTATTTCTCGTAAAATTCAATCGGTAGTTCGTCAGGATCAGCAATGAAGAAAAAACAGTTTCCTGTAAAGTCATCTACCCGAATCGTTTCACAATTTATATTTTTAAAAGTCAAGTGTACTCTAGTTTTTTCTATGATTGACTTTGAAAGCTAAATGAAGCAAACCAGATCTCTCTGGACGAGAAGTTTGCTTTGGCGGGTTTGGAAACGAAAAAAGTTCGATAATGTAATTTCCATTCAAGCCTAAATCAAGTTTGTATTAATCCCGCTGCTCACGATATTATTCGCGAATAACTTTTAGTCCTGGGATTTGAGTATAGAAATGTTTTTACTTTTGGAAATCAGAACAAATAATGGCGATACGATGAACCTTATTGAGTTGGGGTATTGTCTGTGTTTAATTTCTTAATGATTTTCGCTGGGTTGCCAACCGCCATGCTGTTATCTGGAATGTCTTTGGTAACGACAGAACCTGCTCCAATAACGCAACCGTTTCCTATGGTGATGCCTGGACAAATGATAGCATTACCACCGATCCAACAATCGTCACCAATGGTAATCGGTTTTGAGAACTCTACTGTTTTTCGAGCTTCGGCATCAAGTGGGTGAGCCGCGGTGTATAATTGAACTCCGGGTGCAAAAAGAACGTTGGAACCAATAGAAACTTTGGCGCCATCAAGCACCACACAATTGACATTGAAAAACACATTATCACCACAGAAAATATTGTATCCGTAGTCACAAAAAAATGGTGGTTCGATGTATAAATTTTTACCGGAATTTGGAATGAGTTCTGCGATGATTTCTCGCGCTTTTTTAGTTATTCTATATTCCGTGATATTTAATCGATGTAATAAATTTTTGGCTCTTCTTCGGTCTTTTACTAAGGTGAAATCTCCAGCCAAATAATACTCGCCGTCAATCATTTTTTCTTTCTCTGTTTTCATAAAATAGAAGGTTTTTTCTATTGGCTAAAATAGTCATTTTTAACGGACAAATTGCAAGTCTAAATAGGAGCTTTTTGGAAATTAAGTTGTCGTTTTTGAACTCTTAATTTTTTAGAGATATTATTTTTTTTAAATAATTTCCCCAAAAATTTTCATGGAAATCTAATTACAATCCATACTTTTTTTGTTTTTTATTCAAGGAAAAACACAAGTAACGGACCTTTATTTGTTGGCTTTTTGTGTTTGAATAATAGGGTTGTGGGAGCTCTGTTTTTAAAGTTTAAAAAGCTCTTTTTTTTGAGGTCAATTTCAAGTTTTTTTTAGTCTTCGGTTTTGGGTATTTTAGAATCAGGGAAGGAAGAAGTAGGAGGGGAGTTTTGTTTTTCTTAATGTATTTCGTAGTCAGGAAAAATAAGTAGTATTTTGCGAAATTTCGAAAAGGAAAAATATCAAGTTATAATGCTGTTTTATTGGGAAAAACAGAGTACTTTGGTCGAGGATTCACTTAGAATATGTGTTTTGAACTGTTTTTTAGTTTATATTATTTAATAGTTTAAGTTGATTGGCATATGTATTTGGTAAATAAGTGTTTAAACAACAGGTATAGATTTTGTCTATATTGAGTTTTCGTAGGTTTTTTATATGCTACTTACTATTTTACTTTGACAATTTGTTGCGCTGTACTATGTAGTAATGAGTTTCTTTATTTTTTATTAATGACAAGTATAAGTGTTTTTTATCTGTCTAATTAGGAGTTTTGTAGATGGTTTAATGTTTTATATTGTTCTATTTTATATAAAGTAAAAGTTTAAGTGAAAACCTGATTGATTGTTTCTTATTTAAGTAAGAGGAATATTTGGCTTAAGATTAAAAAATAACTACTTTTTTTAGTTCAAAATAAAGCTTGTTTAGACTCCGTTTTGAGACATTTTGACTGTTTTTTTTGACTGAAAAAAAGAATGACTTTTTAATGATAATGTTTTGTTAAGTGGAATCAGATAACCAGATTTAGATTGTAAATTCGTGACTCTTTTAAAAATAATTCCCGTCAATATGAAGTATATTTCTTTTTTGATTTTATGTGGTTTTTTCTCCTTCCAAATGAACGCACAAACTCCAGTTGTTTTTGATAATTATACGGCTTTGGAGAAAGTGATTTTGAGTGATAAAAACACCACTTATGTTGTCAACTTTTGGGCGACTTGGTGTGCTCCATGTGTCAAAGAATTACCTTATTTTGAAAAGCTAAATGCAGAGAATAAAAAGGTGAAATTGGTCTTAATAAGTTTGGATTTTAAAGACCAGATTCAGGCGAAATTGATTCCGTTTTTGAAGCGAAAAAACATCCAGTCTGAGGTAGTGGTTTTGACCGATAAAAACTATAATAATTGGCTCTCCAAAGTGGACAAAAGTTGGTCTGGATCTATACCCGCTACTTTGATTATTAAAGGTGAAAAAAGGGTATTTGCAGAACGTGATTTTGCGACTTTTGAAGAGCTTAATCAATACGTAAATTCTAATATTAACTAACACATTATCCTATGAAAATCATCACTTCTTTATTATTGCTATTTACTTTTTTTATTGGCGTAGCCAATCCAATTCCTCCAGCTGGCTATAAAATAGGTGATACGGCCACTGATTTTAGTCTAAAATCTGTAGATGAAAAAATGTATAGTATGGCTGATTATAAGAGCGCAAAAGGCTTCATTATTGTGTTCACTTGCAACCACTGTCCCTTTGCTAAAAAGTATGAAGACCGAATTAATGATTTGGCAAAAAAGTATAAGTCTAAAGGCTATATTTTATTAGCAATCAATCCTAATGATCCTGAAGCACAACCAGAGGATAGCTTTGAATTGATGAAAGTAAGAGCTAAGGAAAAAGGATTTGTTTTCCCGTATTTGTTTGATGATGGGCAAAAAATATTTCCTCAATATGGAGCAACAAAAACACCACACGTATTCTTGTTGGACAAAAATAAAGTGGTAAAATACATTGGAGCTATTGATGATAACGTAGACAGTGCGACAGAAGTAAAAGAAAAATACCTAGAAAATGCAATCGCTGCAGTAGAAAGCGGAAAAATACCTTCACCAGAAACAACCAAAGCAATTGGCTGTGGAATTAAGGTAAAGAGATAGTTTTATTTAACCCGAATCGCACTAATTGTAGGTTTTTGAAATAGAATTTCACTAATTTTTTCAATGCTATCTGGTTTAGAATCATAAAAAAAAGAGCAAAACACTTAGTTTTTGCTCTTTTTTTTATGTAAAAATCCGTTTTATTCGCGTGTCATTTTACACAATATACATACGTCTAACCGGAATTAACACCCCAATCAAAAACGAATATCCAATAAAAAAAGGTACAATCCACTCCATCCAACCGAGCGGAAGCATAATGGCAATTAATAATAATTGAAAGCCTAATCCGTACAAAGAAACCATAGTCATAAACCAGTTAGGGAAGGTTTTAACTTTGTAAGCATTTGGATCTAATGCGTGTATGATGGTGTCAAACTTCCCGTAAACAATCGTATAAATTTGGAACATAATGTTTACGGTTTTCTGTTTTTCGCCAGGCAATGCACGAGGTGCTTTGTATTCAAATATCTTGCTAGTAGCATCTCCACCAGTAGATTTGTGACGCAAGATCACATAGTAATAATTGTATAAAGTTCCTTGTATTTGGATCGCTGCAAAAGCAATCAATGTGACCCAAAATGACGTGTTGGAAACATAACAAATAGCTGATAATATCAAGAAATTCAATATAATGTCAAATACACTGTCCAGATAACGTCCTGTGTATGAGGGTGTGTTTTTAATTCGGGCTAGTTCCCCATCAGCCGCATCAATTATAGATTTTAGAATGATAAAGAAAGCCGCCCAATACAAGTAACCTTCTAAGATGCAATAAATAGCTGTGAGTCCAGAGAAACCGAATAATAAAGTGACGTCTATAGGTGTAAAGCGGGTATTTTTTAAGGAATTTGCTAGCCACCTCCCAAAAGGTCTGCCGTAATCTGATAAATCGAGGAACTGGTCTTGAGTAGTAAGTTTTGACATTTTTGTAGGAATACAAAGAAATGTGACAATATAGTCAAATGTAAATTTAAGGAATTGAGGATAAATAAATTAAAAAAATTAAGTTTTAGAGAATTAGTATTTATGTAAGTTGACTTTTCGTAATATCAATTCGTTAATTTATAACTCATAATTCATAACTTTTAGAGCTTATTTAGAAAGCCTATGCAAGGTATACGTCATGGTCGCCAACAAAAAGAAAGCGTTGATTTGATGTGCCAACCCCAACCATAAAGGAACGGCCAATAACAACGTAAATACTCCTAAAGCAAATTGTACCAATACTAAGAACATCAAACCGTTGATGCCTTTCTTCTGATCTTGGAGTAACATGCTTTTTTTACTTTTGAAAAACAACCAACCTATAAAGAAAACCACAACATAGGCGAGTGTTCGGTGTACAAATTGAACTCCACTTTTTCCTTCGGTTAAGTTTAGTAGTAAACTTGGTTGTTCGATAAAAACGCTATCGTGTATAAATTGTCCATCACTCATCAACGGCCAGTGGTTGTGAATCAATCCGGCATTCAATCCTGCTACAAAACCACCATAAATGATTTGAAGGAGTAAAAAAGCCAGGGCATAGCGAGCAATTTTTCGCAATTCTATTTGCACAGGATTGCGGTGCGGATAAATCAAATCTAGCGCTACCCATAAAGTATAAGCAAAGGTGGTAAAGGCAAAAGTAAGGTGTAAGGAAAGTCTAAAATGACTCACATCTGGATTGTCAATTAGTCCGCTTCGAACCATAAACCAGCCCAAAAAACCTTGAAAACCACCCATAAAGAGTAATACAAAGCATTTTTTGATGGTGGCACGACTTAATTTATTTTTGATTAAAAAATAAGCAAACGGGACGATGAATACCAACCCAATAATACGTCCAATAAAACGGTGAAACCATTCCCAGAAATAAATGAATTTATAGTCTGACAGTTGAAAGTCGTTATGAATATTGATTTTCTGGTACTCTGGGAATTTCTTGTATTCTTCAAAAGCCGTATTCCACTTTTCATCCGTCAAAGGAGGGAAGGTATCGGTTACCAAATGCCAGTCGGTCATTGATAAACCACTATTGGTTAAACGTGTGATACCACCTATGGTAACCATCAAAAACAAAAGAAAACATCCTGTAAGTAACCAGTAAATTACTGATTTATCTGCTTTATTCATTCTAATATTATAGTTTGAACCATTATGAACTTAAGTCTCAATGATTCTTAATTTCATAACGGTTAGTTTTATTCAAACACTTGTCATCCTAGTTTATAACTAGAATATTCTATTTTATTGCCTTCAAACCCATTTTTTCGGCTCTTTTCAAAACAAAATCATAAGCAGCTTGGTATTCATTCGGAATCTCACCTTCCAAAATAGCTTCTTTAACCGCTTCTTTTAGGGTACCGATTTCTCTCGAAGGCTTCAAATCAAAAATTTCCATAATTTGTTCTCCTGTAATCGGAGGCTGAAAATTTCGAACAGAATCTTTCTCCTCTACTTCCACAATTTTCTGACGTACAATCACAAAATTATTATGGTATTTCTTGAACTTCCCAGGGTTTTTGGTCGTAATATCCGCTTCGCAAAGGGTCATCAAATCTTCCACTTCCTCACCCGCATCAAAAACCAATCTACGTACGGCCGAATCGGTCACCAAATCTTGCGAAAGCACGATTGGGCGTGAACTCATCACCACCATTTTCTGTACAAATTTCATTTTCTGGTTCAATGGCATGTGCAAACGCTCAAAGATTCGCTTGACCATTTTTCCACCCAAAAACTCATGTCCGTGAAACGTCCAACCTTGTTTTTTGTTGAATCTCTTAGTTGGTGCTTTACCAATATCGTGTAGCAAAGCCGACCAACGCAACCACACATCATCAGTATTAGGGCATATATTATCCACCACTTCAAGCGAGTGGTAAAAGTTGTTTTTATGCGTCTGACCTTCAATTTCTTCCACATTATTCAAAGCCGTCAATTCGGGTAAGATAATGTCTAATAAACCTGTTTTGTATAGCAACAAAAAGCCTATAGAAGGTTTGGGTGTCGATAGTATCTTATTCAACTCGTCCACAATACGCTCACCAGAGATAATATTGATGCGGTCTTTGTTTCTCGAAATCGCTTCCAAGGACTCAGCCTCAATTTCAAACCCCAATTGGGTTGCAAATCTGATGGCACGCATCATGCGCAAAGGATCGTCAGAGTAGGTAATATCAGGGTTCAAAGGTGTTTTGATGGACTTAGCCTCCAAAGCTGCCACGCCACCAAAAGGGTCAATTAAATCCCCGTAATTGCTTTCGTTCAATGAAAAAGCCAACGCATTAATCGTAAAATCCCTGCGATCTTGGTCGTCTTGCAACGTGCCGATTTCGACTTTTGGATTACGGCTTTCCGTTTGGTAGCTCTCTTTACGAGCGCCCACAAACTCAATATCGGTATCCTTATAACGCAACATTGCTGTTCCGTAATTTTTAAAAACCTGCACTTTGGGCTTGTTAGGCAGTAGTTCCGACACCTTCAATGCCAGTTCAATACCGCTACCCACAGCTACAATATCAATATCTTTCTTCAACGGTCTCTCTAGTAAGTAATCGCGTACAAACCCGCCAATAACATAGCTGTCAATTTGCAGTTCGGCACTCGCTTGCGCCACAATTTTAAAAATAGGATTCTCTAATGCTTTGGTATAATTCATATTGTTATTTCAGATTTAAGATTCTAAGTCGACTTAAACCACTTTAAAACCTTAAACTTTTAAACATTTTGTGTTTAGGATTAAACGCTTAGACAATCAAGCGCTTAAACTTTTTTTACTTTCTAATTATCTTCACTTGGTGGTCATTCCCCAACTTAATAATCGTAGACGGCTTACCCGAAACCTTATCCTTGTTCAGATTCACCACATAGTCCACACCATTAATAATTGCAGGACTAATTTCCTTAAAACTTTTAGGAGTAGGTTGTCCTGAAATATTTGCCGAAGTCGACACCAAAGGCTTCTTCATGCGCTCCATCAACTTAAAACAAAACGGTTCCTTAACCAGTCTTATTCCGAGTGTTTTATCAGTTGCAATGATGTTTGCAGCCACATTTCTCGGATTATCCAAAATCAAAGTCGTTGGGTTCTCAGACAAATCTAAAATTTGCCATGCCACTTCTGGAATCTCCTTAAAGACATTATACATCATCTTCTCGCCATTCATCAAGCAAATCATCGACTGCGTTTCGGCACGTTGTTTCAGTTTATAAATCTTGGCCACCGCCTCAGGATTCGAGGCATCACAGCCAATTCCCCAAACCGTATCGGTAGGGTATAGAATAATTCCGCCCTCCTTAATCACCTCGTAAGCATTCAGTATTTCCTGATTGATATCCATCTTTACATTTTAAGTGGTGCAAAGATATTTATTTGTTATCATTTAGCGGGCATCCAAGCAGGTTTAAAAATGGTTTTTAACGACATTTTATAGAATGTTCGACTAGTCAGAATAATTATTTGGGCATTCCCTACGGTCGGGCTCTACGCTGTATCTTTTTTGGGGCAGAAAAAGCCCCAAAAAAGGATGCCGCTGCGATCCCTAATGCGGGGAGTTGGGGAGAGAGAGTATATATTGGTATTTGTACATAAGTGTAAGATATTGTTGATAAGATCTGAGTGGTTTTTAGCGGCTGGGGAAGTTTAATTGGTAAATTTGGCTTAGTATCTTTATAAATAGTTATTATATTAAAGTTGGTACGGGAAACCGTAAGGTTTTTCTATTTATTTAAAAGATATTTGTAAAGTATACAACTAAGCCATATCAACTTAATATGAAAATAAAACAAATACAAATTAAGAACTTTAGACTTCTACAAGATTTTAAACTTGATTTAGAAGATGAATTATCTTTAGTTCTAGGGAAAAATAATTCTGGTAAAACATCAATTTTAGCAGTTTTAGACAAGTTTATTAATTCTGAAAAAAGCAAATTTACTTCTGAAGATTTTAATTTATTTTTTAAAAATCAATTAAATCAACTTATTGAAGATACTAATCAAAAAACAGAAAAGGAGTTTGAGAATTTAGGGAAAGATATAGGAATTAAATTACGAATAGTTATTGAATATTTTGAAAAAGACGATTTATCAAATATTTGTAATGTAATGATGAATTTAGATCCAGATAATAATTTTGTTGTTTTAGGTTTTGATTTTGTAATTAATTATGATAGGTACAAAAAAATTAGAAAAGATTATTCTGAATTTAAATCAAAAGAAAAAACAAAATTTGATAAGGGTATAATAAAACCTATTGAAAATGAAGAAGAAACAGAAGCATCAGAAGAAATCAAAAGTACTTATGTAGAACGTGATTTTAATGAATTTTTCAAGCAAAATTTCGCAGAATATTTTAAACTGTTTAAAGCTCCTCTAGAATGGAGTATTATTGATCACTGTGTTATTGAATCAACTGTCGTTGGAAATGAAAACTTTAAGGAGATAATTAATTTTAAATCGATAAAAGCAAAACGGGACGTAAATAATAAAGAAACCGATAAAACATTATCTAGACAAACTTCTGAAATATATAAAAAAGAAGAAACAAGTGATGAACAAAAAGAAAAGATTGAAAAATTTACTGATGAACTTTCGAGTACGGACAACACTTTAAGCGAAATTTATGCTGACCTTTTTAAAGGAGTCATTGATGACGTAAAAAAGTTTGGAGGTTTAAAACAAGAAGAAACTAATATCGAAATATTTTCAACTTTACAGCATCGTGAGTTGTTGGAAGGTAATACAACAGTAATGTACACACATGAAAATAACGATAAACTTCCTGAGCATCACAATGGCTTAGGATACATGAATTTGATTAGTTTAATCTTTGAAATAAAAATACAAGTTGAAGAGTTTAAAAAAGGAAAATTAGAAAGACCATCTGATATTAATTTGCTTTTCATTGAAGAGCCTGAAGCTCATACGCATCCGCAAATGCAATATGTTTTTATAAAAAATATTAAAGATTTACTAAAGGATGGAATTAAAAAGAAATTAAAAAATGACGAAGGAAATGATATTGTAGTAAGTAGAGAATTGCAATATATTGTAAGCACACATTCATCTCATATTGTGGCTGAAAGTAAATTTGACGATATTAAGTACCTTAAAAAGTTAAATAAAAATCAAGTCATTTCTAAAAATATGAAAGACCTTGAAAAAGAATATATTGATAATGGGGAAGACCAAAATTATAGATTCCTTAAACAATATCTAACATTAAACAGAGCAGAATTATTTTTTACAGATAAGGCTATTTTCATTGAAGGAGATACTGAAAGGATTTTGCTACCAGCAATGATGAAAAAAATTGACAATGAATTTCAAGAAAATAAATTATTATCACAAAATATATCGATTGTTGAAGTAGGAGCGTATTCACAGATATTTGAAAAATTTATTGATTTTATAGGAATGAAATCCTTAATTATAACCGATATAGACAGTTGTTATTTAGCTCCCGTCATGAAAAAAGATAAAATTACTCCTAAGTTAAAAGATGACGGAACACCTGAATTAAAAGAAGAAAAATGTCCTGCAAGTGATGAGAAAGCTAGTAGAACATCGAATAATTCATTACTGTTTTTCTACGATAAGACCAGAGATGAATTAAGTTATTTTAAAGAGCTTTTATTAGAATCTAAAACTTTAATTAAAGATGAAAACAGGAAATGGAAAACTGATGAAATAGGTAATTTGTTAATAACATATCAAACGAAAGAATTAGATTATCACGCTAGGAGTTTTGAAGATGCTTTCTTTCATATCAATCAAGATTTTATTTCCGATGAAGAAAATTCATTTAAATCTATAACAAAGAAATGGCTTAAAAAATTTAAAATAAATAATAATCCGTTTGAATTAGCTGAGCATGGAGTAGGAAGCAAACCTTCATTAGCAATAGAAATCCTAATGAATAGTAAGACTGATGATAATGATAATGAATTTAGTAATTGGCAAATACCTGCCTACATAAAAGAAGGATTGTTATGGTTGAAGCAGGATTAAATACAATTGAAGAAAAAGATGAGTTTCAGCAAATAATGGAACTCATTAGAAAAGGAAATAATTTCCTTTTGAGTGGGGGTGCTGGTAGCGGAAAAACATATTCATTAGTTCAAGTAATTAAAAAAGTAATTGACGAGTTTCCTACTGCAAAAGTGGCTTGTATGACTTATACAAATTCTGCTGTTAAAGAAATTGAAGAAAGAGTAAATCATGAAAACCTAAAGGTTACAACTATACATGATTTTTTATGGGACAACATAAAGAATTATCAAAAGGAACTTAAAAACGTTTTAATCGAGTTAATTAATGACGATGAAATTGATAAAATCAAACTTATAAATAATGAAAAAGTTGATTTTAACTTTTTTAATGAAGTAGAAGAAATTAAATACTCTTATCAGCGAACACAATTATTTAAAGGGATTATTTCGCATGATGAGTTACTCATTATATCTAATAGAATGTTTAAAAATCATAAATTATTATGTGATATAGTAAAAGATAAGTTTAATTTTATATTTATTGATGAATATCAAGATTCTCATCCTGATGTAGTTGAAATTTTCTTAGAATATTTAACTAAAAGTAATAAAAAAAACATTATTGGTTGTTTTGGAGATTCAATGCAATCAATTTATAATAAGGGTATTGGTGATTTAAACCAATATACAGAAAGTGGTATTGTTCATGAAGTATTAAAAGTTCAAAATAGAAGAAATCCAAAGTTTGTTATAGACTTAGCAAATAGACTTAGAACAGATGGAATAACACAAGAACAGTCGAACGATATTACTGCTCCTAATATGAATCCATGTGGAGCAGTAAAATTAGGGAAAATACTTTTTTTATATTCAACTGACGAAGAAACCGATAGCGTTAAAGATTATTTGAAATTGAATCTTTATTGGGATTTCGACAACACCAAAGAAACCAAAGAGTTAAACCTTACACATAATCTAATTGCAACTAAAGCGGGTTTTCAAAGCCTTATGGACATTTATGATAAGGATCAAATTATTGGATTTAAGAATAATATACTTGAAAAAATTAAAGATAATCAAAAATACAATAAACCTGAAGTAGAAATTTCCGTTGAAGATACTTTTGAAAATGTTATAGGTAAATTTGACTTAAACTCAACACCATATTTAATAAGGGAGATTGAATTAAATGAAGAAGAGTTATCCTCATTCAATGCAATTAAAGGACATTCAATAGAAAAAGCTATTAGTTCAAAAGTTAACACTCCATTAATGATTGAATTATTAGACAAAGTTAGAGTACAAAAGAAAATTCCCAAAAAAAATTACAATCTATATTCTTCATTTGAGGATTTTGTTGAAGCTTTAAATTTCACTACAAAAGTTTCTAAAATAAACATTGTACTAAGAGATTCAAATAATTTACTTTTATATAACAACTTAAAAGACAAACCTTTTTCCGAGATTAGAAAGATATACTTAGATAAAGACTCTTTAATTGATGACAAAAAACAGGATAATGAAGAAGAAAGTAAGAAAGGTTCAAAAAGAGATAAATTAATTAAACATCTATTTAAAATCCAAACAAATATTTATTTATATCAAAGTAATCTTTATAATGAATTTCTAAAACATACCGAATACAAAATAACAAGACTAAGCGATAAAAAAATATTAAGTGAAAGTATTCAAGATTTAATTAATGTTGGTGATAAGTCAATAGAAGATATTATTAATCTTGCAAATGATTCAAGAATATGTCTGATAGATAGTAATCTAAATAAATTTATGATTGAAAATGAATATATTTATGATCGAGTAAAAGCTGTTAAATATAAAGAATTCCAATTCTTATACGATTATTTAGAAGGAAAAACCCCTTTTTCAACTCAACATAAAGTTAAAGGTGATGAATTTGATAATGTGCTTGTTGTACTAGATAATGGTAATTGGAATGATTATAATTTTGAATATCTTTTTGATAGTATCAATCAAGAAGAAATTTTGAAAGATGGAAAATCTAAAACAAAATCTAAATTAGAATCATTTTATAAAACTTTACCTCGAACTCAAAAAATATTCTACGTTTGTTGCACACGAGCAAAAGAAAACTTAGCAGTTTATTATAGCAACCCTAGTCAAAATGTAATTGACAAAGCGAAAGAATGGTTTGGAGAAAAAAATGTAATATCTCTTGATGAATTAATTAAAGTGCCGACCGCAGAGTAGAAAATAATTAGGATGTACATGATAAAAATACTGATGCTGTTAACTAATCAAGCTTTTAAGAGCAGTACGTGATTGCTTCCTTCGTCGCAATGACGAATAGTGACAAAAATCTGCTAAAATCAAATAAATCTGCGTGCCAAAAAAGTAGTAGTCTCTATCTTATCTCCGCGATTAACGATCCATCGTACAATGAAACTTGAATTGTCGTAGTGGATGATTAGGCTGTTATATGCAGTACGTGATTGCTTTCCCGAAAACGGGACCTGCTCTCCGTCGCAATGACGAAAAGTACCAAAAACTAAGCTTGTTCTAAGTATAAAGTAATCAATCCTGCGGTGAATAACTTAATATTCTCTGCAAATTATGCGGTAAATAATTGTATATTTACCGCATAATTTAAGGACAATGACAAAATACATCCACGAACGACCAGATTTCCCTCAGTTTTATTGGGATAATGAGCAATTATTGACTCCTTTAAGCGAAGTACGTTTTTTGCAAGGACGCATTCTGGGCAAAATGGAGTCATTGGGTTTTAGTACGCAATATGAGTCCAATTTGTTATTGTTAGAAACAGAAGTACTTTCTTCGGGCGAGATAGAGGGCGAAATTTATAAACCAGCAGCGGTACGTTCCTCTATCGCAAAACAGATCGGAGATCCATTTTACGACAACCAACCTACAAATCAAAATATTGATGGCTTTGTGGCGTTATTGCTGGATGCTTTCCAAAACTACAAGGACGAACTAACTACAGAGCGTATTTTCAGTTGGCACGCTGCTCTGTTCCCAACTGGTAATAGTGGATTGTATCCTATAACAGTAGGGGATTGGCGGCAAGATAAACGAGGGCCGATGCAAGTGGTTTCGGGTGGAATTGGAAACGAAAATATACATTTTGAAGCGCCAGCTGCTGCTTTAGTTCCGACTTTAATGGATGACTTTATGAAATGGCTTGCTGAAGATACTGGTCAAGATTTAGTTATAAAAGCAGCGGTTGCACATTTATGGTTTTTGACAATTCATCCTTTTGATGATGGAAATGGTCGAATCGCTCGTTCAATTTCAGAAAGCCTTTTGGCAAAATCAGAAAATAATGCGATGCGCTGTTATAGCTTGTCGTCTCAGATTTTAAGTAATAGAAAAAGCTATTATGATTTATTAGAGGCAGCTCAAAAAGGGAATTTAGATTGTACTAATTGGTTGCTGTGGTTTATTGATATTTTGAAAAAAGCAATAATCCACTCAGAAACAGTGATTAGCCGAAGTTTACAAAAGGCCGAATTTTGGAAGACACATCAAAAGACGATTTTGAATGACCGTCAACTAAAAATGATTCAACTACTTTGGAATGATTTTGAAGGTAATCTGACTACAAAGAAGTGGGCTAAAATCACCAAATGTTCCGATGATACCGCTTTAAGAGATATTAATGATTTGATTCTGAAAGACATTCTACACAAGGAAGATAAAGGAAGTAGGAGCACAAGCTATAAAATGAAAATATCTTGATTGAAAATTTTTACTTGATAAAATTACAATCCGTACGAGAGTGCTCCATTTTGCTGTTAAGGCTGAAAAGCTATTAAAATTAGATGTCAAAAATCACCTAGACTTCTTATTCTGCACACACAAACTAATAATTTCTGCAATTCTAGCCGTTCTAGTGGCTTCCCGTTTGGCTTGGTTGAGCCAATGGAGGTAGGCTTTTCGATAAGAAGGAGCAAAGGCTTGGTAATTGGTAAACGCAATTGGATTTTCGATAAAAGCTTTCTCCAAGTCAGTTGGAATTTCATATGCTTCTACTGCATCCAAAGCTTCCCAAGAACCGTTTTCTTTGGCACTTTTAATGGTTGCGTAGCCACTTTCGTGAATAAGATTGTCTTTTTCCAGTTGAATGAGGTGGGTTTTATTGACTTTACTCCAAACGCTTTTGGGTTTTCGCGGGGTGAACTTTTGACGACGTTTAACATCATCAATTCTTTTAGCCGTTGAGTCAATCCAACCATAACAAAGTGCTACTTGAACAGCTTCTTCCCAACGCATGCTTTCGTGTTCGCTGCTTACTTTGTAAAGTATCAAGTTCACCCCAACCGAAATGGCGTGATGGTTATGCAACCATTCACGCCATTCAGTAGTATTTTTAAAATATAATTCTAAGGGTTCTTTCAAAGCTAATTATTGTTTAATAATTGCAGTACAAGCTACGCGTCCACCGGCATCACCTGTAGGTTGCGTTTTGAAATCGTCTGTTCCTTGGTGTACGATGATGGCGTGGTCAAGAATATCTTTAGTTGGATCTCCGGAACCAATATTCCACTCGTCTGTAGTGAATTTGACAGAACCATTTCCGTTTTTATCAGCTGTAAAATTCCCAATATCTCCTTTGTGGTATTGGCCAACACCCCATTTTCCGTGATTTTTAAAAGTTGGATTCCAGTGCCCTCCAGTAGATTTTCCGTCTGGAGAGGAACAATCTGATTTTTCGTGTATATGTATGGCATGGATTCCAGGAGTAAGTCCTGTAAAATGTGCTTCTAGTGTAACTTTCCCGTCTTTTTCAACAAAAGTAGCTGTCCCAGCGACATTACTATTGCTTTTGGCTTCAAAAGTCAAATTCAACTTTTTAGCATTATTTGAATTACTATTGGTTTTGCATCCTATTACAATGGCTAAGATAATTAGAGTTGTAAATATTATTTTTTTCATGATTTTAAGTGTTTTTTAATGATGCATAAAATTACAAATTAAATCTACTACACGAAGTAATAAATAATTTAAAATCTTACATAAATTTACATGTGATGATGTAGTGATTTTACTTTCTGATTTGTATGGTCATAGAGGTATGGGGCTTTCTTGGAACAGAATAAACAAATAGCAAGTAACAACCAGTTTTAAGCCTAATTATCATGTAATACTAAAATTAGAGAACAGATTTTTTAGCAAGAATGCCTATTGTTTAATTTTTCAGACCATTTTTCATATCTTTATTTAATATTATAATTGCGGATGATGTAAAATAAAGTACTTATCATTATCATATTCTCTGTAATACCGCTTAATCCTGTATTTGTGACTGGTTAGCCCTCTTTTTTGACTAAATTTGCAGTCCAATATTTTACTTTCTTAAGACTGTTTCTATTCAAACAGGTTGACATTGATTATAAATCATTTACTCATTTAAGTTTTTTTTGAATTCCTTACTCTGGCATTTTGCCATAGATAAGAACTATGCAATTGCATACTATGTATTTGTAAAAGAAACATAGTAAGAGGTATTCAAATTGCCTACTGGACTACTGAAATAACAATTAATAATCTTCAGGGATCTTTTATTTTAATCACAAATTAATTTTAGAATCAATATATGTTAGAAAAAATTACTCGTTTACAGTTCTCAAAGAAAAATTACCTCCTATTCCTAGGCTTTCTAATGACAATACCCATAATGGCTCAAGATAAACCAGAACTCAGCATTGGGGGAGCTTTGCGTTACAATTATAATTTATCGTCATGGAAAGAAGGTCAGAAAAAGCGTGGAGGAGATTTTGGATATGATGTATTCAGAATAAATGCTAAGGGTGCTTATAAAGGAATATTAATGAATGCCGAATACAGACTGTATTCTGATGGTTTTGGCGGAGGAATGCTGAAACAGGGTTGGTTGGGATATAATTTTAATGAACAAGATCAAATCCAGGTTGGTTTGACTCAAGTTCCCTTTGGTATTCAACAATATAACTCTCATAACTGGTTTTTCAACTTAGCATATTATGTTGGGTTAGAGGATGACCATGATATGGGAATAAAATACATGCATGCTGGAGAAAAATTTGAATATCAACTGGCATTTTTTAAAAATTCGGAAGAAATGAGATTTGGTAACAATTCTGAAAATTCTGCAAGCCGTTATTCTTATGATGTCACGGGTAGAAACAAAGAAGTCAATCAGTTCAACGGAAAAATCATTTACAAATTCGGAAAAGAGTCTAGTAGTAAGTTAGGTGTTTCTGTAGAATATGGTGGTTTGTATAATCTGGATACTCAAGAAATAGGGAATCATGCTGCTTTTGCCGCTCATTATGAAATAACGAAAGGGAAATGGAATGGAAAAGCACAATTTATCGCTGCAACAAATAATACTGAAAACGCTATTGGTGAATCTAATGATGTTGTAACCATGGCTGCTTATGGAGCGCCTTATGAAGTGGCTGCCGATTTTAATATGTATACTTTGGGGATCTCCAGAAATGTTCCTGTAACCTGGGGACCTGTAACCAACTTACAGTTTTACAACGATTTTGGCTTCATGCAGAAAAAAACAGCTGGATTTACAGATTCTTATATGAATGTGACTGGGTTTTTAATTACTGCCGGAAATGTATATACGTATGTTGATTATGCGGCAGGATACAATCATTCTTGGTTAGGCGGAAATTTTGTAGACGATTTCTCTAAAGGGAATCCCGATGCCAAATGGGAAGCTAGGTTTAATATTAATATTGGTTACTATTTTTAGACTTTTGGTTTAATATAGAGGATTTGATAAGGTTGAAGGATTTAAATTACAATAAAAATAAAATGATTTATGGCTAAGAAAATTATAAGAAGTGATGAGAGGAAATCCATTTTTGGATTGGAAGTGAATGGACCTGTGTTTTTTACCTCAGCGATTACGATCATCCTGATCATCACATTAACCCTGATGTTTAAAGATGGGGCAGAACAATTTTTTACAGAAACCCAAGAGTTTGTTGCAAATAAAGCAGGTTGGTTTTTTATATTAAGCGTAAATATTTTTCTAATATTCATGATTTATCTGGCATTCAGCAAATTTGGACACTTACGGATTGGGGGACAAAATGCAAAACCCGAATTTAAAACCCTTTCTTGGTTTGCAATGCTTTTTAGTGCAGGAATGGGAATAGGGTTGTTGTTCTGGAGCATTTCAGAACCTATTTTCCATTTTCTGAGTCCACCAATGGCCGAAGGCGGAACTGCTGAGGCAGCCAAAGAAGCAATGAAATTCACTTTTTTACACTGGGGTTTTCACGCTTGGGCGGTGTATGCGTTGGTAGGATTATCGTTAGCGTATTTTACTTATTCAAGAGGTTTACCATTAACTATTCGGTCGATTTTTTATCCTTATTTAGGAGATAGAATTTATGGAAAAATCGGTGATGCTATAGATATTTTTGCGGTTTTGGCTACTTTGTTTGGTCTTGCTACTTCTTTAGGAATGGGAGTGCAACAAATTGCAGCGGGCTTAAATCACCTTTTCGGAATCGACAGCGGTGTGCAAACTCAAATTATTCTAATTGCCGTCGTAACCTCTATTGCTACTGTTTCAGTTGTATTAGGAGTCGATAAAGGAGTTAGAGTATTGAGTGAGTGGAACATGCGAATAGCAGTGTTATTTCTCTTAATCGTTTTGATACTTGGACCAACCATCTTTATTTTTAAATCTTTTGTTCAAAATACAGGGAATTACTTATCTGGTTTTCTTGAAATTGCAACTTGGACAGAAAGCTACACGGGTTCGAACTGGCAAAATGCTTGGACTGTTTTTTACTGGGGATGGTGGATTGCATGGTCACCATTTGTAGGGATGTTTATTGCCCGAATTTCTAAAGGACGTACGGTGCGCGAGTTTATTTTGGGCGTTTTATTGGTACCTTCTATTGTGACTTTTTTCTGGATTACTGCTTTTGGAAGTACTGCTTTACATCAAGCACTTCTTGGAGATGATACTATTGTAAAAGCGGTGAATGATAATGTTGCCACTGCTTTATTTGTATTTTTAGAAGATTATCCTTTGTCATTTTACCTTAATATTATAGCTATAATTTTAATTGCAGGATTCTTTATTACTTCCTCAGATTCAGGATCTTTAGTGGTTGATAATTTAACTTCGGGTGGTAAAATAGATGCGCCAGTAGGTCAAAGAATTTTTTGGGCCCTTGCCGAAGGTGGTGTTGCTGCTGTTCTTTTAATAGGAGGGGGACTGCAGGCTCTTCAAACAGCTACGATTGTCACGGGATTACCTTTTGCTATAATTTTAATAGTGATGTGCTTTTCGCTTTATAAGGGGTTAAGCGAGGATCTTAGGAAATTACAAAAACGGGAATCTCAAAAAGAACTCGAAAATTATGAGGAAATAGTTTCAGACATCGTTAAAAAACAAAATAGTAATCAGTTAAATAAAATTAAATAATAATGGCTGAAATAAAAAACATATTGGTCGCCTTAGACCTTTCGGATATAGACAACACTTTAATTGAGTATGCATCATTTATTGCTGAAACACTAAAGGTCAAAAAAGTGTACTTTGTACATAATATCAAAAAATATGAGATCTCTGAATTATTTGAAGAGCAGCTGAAAGATATCAATCTTGACGAAATAATTGGTGATGAGTTAAATGAAAAGGTGGAAGAAAAATTTACATCTTCAACAGAATGGGAAGTGCTTATTTCAGAAGATCCTTATTCAGAGTCACTGATTGATTATATTGTCAATAAATATGAGATTCAGCTTGCCTTATTAGGGAATAAAAACAAAATTAAAGGGACAGGAGTTGTTAGCGGAAAATTACTCCACATGCTTAAATGTAATATTTTATCGATCCCTAAAAATGCGAAACCAGTTATTAGCAATATTTGGGCCGGAACAGACTTTTCAAGTGCTTCCAATAAGGTTTTTAGAGTAGCTGAAAATCTACAGAACGTTACAAATGCCAAAGTAAAAGCAGTCCATGTCTATAATGTGCCGTTACAATTTTCTATTTATATTCCGAAAGAACATCTTGATTTGAAAATAGAAAATCATTTAAAGGAAAAATATGTGAAATTCATAAAAAAGATCGGATACAAAGGAGAGTTAACAACAGAAATTATTCCCGGAAGAGATACTGGGATAGCCGAAAAATTGAGAAACAAAGCACAGTCAGCGAAAGTAGATCTTATTATCATTGGAGATAAAGGAAGAAATACCTTCTCTTCATTGCTTGTTGGAAGTGTTACAGATGAGCTTTTCAATCAGGATCTAGAAGTGCCTTTATGGATTGTAAAGTAAGGATTTAAAAGATTTTGAGGTATCTTTTAAAAGTTGCTTTTGTGTATCGCTATTTCAGGATGGGACAGACATTGAGTAATCTTTTTGCGTTCGCTTAACATAGCGTGTTTCTTCATGTTTTTCCATAAGGATACTTTTTGTGTATCGCTATTTCAGGACGGGACAAGATATAAAATTGAAAACCGCAATCAACTTAATGATTGCGGTTTTTTTATAACTTATTTTAGCGAATATATTTGCCTAAAAACAATATTGGTTTTCGTCAATTAGCTTAGATGCAATAGTGTGTCTTAATGCTACAATATTAGGCATATTAGTGTATTTTGTAAATCGTTTCAATCCCATAAGCATCATGCGTTGTTCATCGCCTTCAGCAAACGAAATGATACTTTCCTTACCTCTTTGAGCAATAATATCTACGGCTTTGTACAAGTACAACTGCGCCATAGCGATTTGTTCTTTGACTTTGTCGTTACCTTCTTTTTTAGCCATTTTTTCTGTTCTCAAAATAGTACTTTCAGCCATATAGACTTCGATCAAGATATCAGCAGCAGCCATTAAAAGTTGTTGATGAGAATCTAAATCGGGTCCGTATTTTTGAACGGCACTACCAGCGACCATTAAGAATACTTTTTTCAATTTGGCAATCATTTCTTTCTCTTCCGAGAATAACTCTGAATAGTCTGGAGCATCAAAGGATGGAATTCCCAGTAATTCTTCTCCTACTTTGGTAGCAGGACCTAGTAAGTCAACGTGACCTTTCATGGCTTTTTTGATCAACATACCTACAGACAGCATTCGGTTGATTTCGTTTGTCCCTTCATAGATACGAGCAATGCGAGCATCACGCCAAGCAGATTCCATTGGGGTATCTTCAGAAAATCCCATTCCACCAAAGATTTGGATTCCCTCATCAGCACAATTTTGAATGTCTTCAGAAACGGCTACTTTCAAGATGGAACATTCAATTGCATATTCCTCAACCCCTTTCAATTCGGCTTCTTGATGCGATATACCTTCGGCTTCACGAGCAGCAATACGATCTTCAATGTCTTTGGCAGCTCTATAAGTGGCACTTTCTCCCGCATAACAAGAGGTTGCAATTTCGGCTAGTTTATATCGAATAGCCCCAAACTTAGAAATAGGAGTATTAAACTGTTCTCTTTCATTTGAATATTTTACAGAACCCGAAATCACTCTTCGTTGCGCATCCAAGCAAGCGGCAGCCAGTTTGATACGTCCTACATTCAGTGCATTCATGGCAATTTTAAAACCGTTTCCTCTTTCAGATAACATATTTCCCACAGGTACTACTGTTTCATTAAAGAAAACTTGTCGAGTAGAAGAGGCACGAATTCCCAATTTATGTTCTTCTTCATTCATCGTAATACCATTGGATGCATCATTTTCGACAATAAAACCAGTAATGTTTTTATCATCTCCTATTCGAGCAAAAAGAATAAACAAGCTACAGAATCCCGCATTGGAAATCCACATTTTTTGTCCTGTGATTTTATAATGGGTACCGTCCTCAGAAAGAACAGCCTTTGTTTTTCCTGAATTTGCATCCGATCCTGCGCCTGGTTCAGTTAAGCAGTAAGCGCCAAACCATTCTCCAGTAGCTAGTTTAGGAACGTATTTTTGCTTTTGTTCTTCGGTTCCGTAAAGGGTGATTGGCATCGTTCCAATTCCTGTATGTGCTCCAAAAGCAGTAGAAAACGAACCTGTTGCTCCAGAAATATAATCACATACCAAAACGGTATTCACAAATGACATTCCCATTCCACCATAGGCTTCAGGCACCGAAATACTCAAGAAACCTAAGTCTCCCGCTTTTTTCATACATTCTTCGGTATAGGCGTAATCTTTTTGTTCAAAACGGGCTTTGTGTGCCCATAGTTCTTTGTCAACAAACTCTTTTACGGTGTCCCGCATCATAATTTGCTCTTCATTAAAATCTTCGGGTGTAAAAATAGATTCACACTTGGTTTCTTTTACAATAAATTGTCCTCCTCTGGTTATGTCGCTCATTGGGTAATTTTTTATTAAAGAAAATAGAATAAAGAGAATAGAAAATAGAGCCTACTTGAGGTTATTTTGAAATGACATGGTCATTCTTTGGAATTCTTCTATTTTAGTTTCTAAATGGTTAAAGGTTATTTCGTTAATATATTGTCTATACTTAGCTATGATAAGTTGTGTGTTTAATTCAAAAGAAGAACCAAGAGAAATGTCAATAAAGTGACTAAATGATTTGTCAGTTCTAGAAGAACCTTCTGCAATATTACTCGGTACAGAAACTGAACAACGGCTAATTTGGGAACTCAAATCATATCTTTCATGAACTGGAAATTCTAATAATACATCCGAAATATCATTTGCAATTTGGATTCCCAATTGCCATATTTTTAAGTTTTTATAATTATGTCGAGTCATGTTTTGATGTCTATTTACTATTCTGTCTAATCTCTTCTCTATTTTCTCTTCTCTATTTTCTTATTCTACAACAACTCATAAATCCCTGCAGCTCCTTGTCCTGTTCCTACGCACATGGTTACCATTCCGTACTTGTTACCACGGCGTTTCATTTCGTCAAACAATTGAACAGAAAGTTTAGCTCCTGTACAACCAAGTGGATGTCCAAGCGCAATCGCACCTCCGTTGACATTGACGATGTCTGGATTCAATCCTAATTCGCGAATTACGGCCAATGACTGTGAAGCAAATGCTTCGTTTAGTTCAATTAAATCAATATCTTTCTGTTGTAATCCAGCTTGCTTCAAGGCTTTTGGAATCGCTTTTACAGGTCCGATTCCCATGATTTTAGGTTCTACACCTGCCGAGGCATAGCTTACTAATCGAGCTATCGGTTCAAGATTTAATTCTTTGACCATTTCTTCGCTCATGATTAAGACAAAAGCGGCACCATCACTCATTTGTGATGAGGTTCCTGCGGTTACGCTACCATCAGCAGCAAAAACAGGTCTTAATCTTGCTAGTGCTTCAACCGAAGTATCGGCTCTTGGTCCTTCGTCTTTAGTAACAGTATAAGATCTAGTTTCTTTTTTTCCATTCCCATTAATAAACGTTTCATCAACAGTAATAGGAACGATCTGTTTGTCAAATTTTCCCTCAGCCTGTGCTTTTAGAGCTTTTTGGTGGGAATTAAAGGCAAATAAATCTTGGTCTTCTCGTGATACATTGAATTGTTTGGCTACCGCTTCGGCTGTTAATCCCATTCCCCAGTAGTAATCTTCGTTTCCTGCTTTGGCAACTGCGTAATCTGGAGTTGGTTTGTAACCTCCCATTGGAATGTAACTCATGCTTTCGGCACCACCTGCAATTATGCAATCTGCCATTCCCGATTGGATTTTGGCAGTCGCCATTCCGATAGTTTCAATTCCAGAGGCGCAATATCTGTTTACGGTTACACCAGGAACATCCTCAATTTTCAATGCCATTAACGAAATTAAACGTGCAACATTCAATCCTTGTTCTGCTTCAGGCATGGCATTTCCTACCATGACATCGTCAATACGAGTTTTGTCAAAATCAGGCAACTCATTCATCATGTACTCGATGGTTTCTGCTGCCAGCTCATCTGGTCTTTTAAATCGGAACACGCCCTTTGGAGCTTTCCCCACTGCGGTTCTGTATGCTTTTACTATATAGGCTGTTTTCATTTGATTTTAGATAATAGAGGAAAGAATAAAGAAAAAAGAGTTTAGTTTGACTAAATCTTGGTTCTTTGCTCTAGCTTCTTGGTTCTTTTTTTAATTACGCAACGGTTTCCCTGTTTTCAACATATGCTGTATACGTTCCAATGTTTTTCTTTCGGTACATAGGGAAAGGAACGCTTCTCTTTCTAAATCCAAAAGATATTGTTCGGATACCATTGTAGCTTCAGATAAATCACCACCCGCCATAACATAGGCAAGTTTATTAGCAATTTTTTTATCGTGTTCAGAGATGTAACTTCCGGCTGCCATTTGGTCTGTTCCAACTAAGAACATTCCTAAAGCTTGTTTACCTAAAACTTTTACATCTGTACGGCGAATCGGTTGTGTGTAACCTGCTTCCGCCATGATTAAGGCGTGTTTTTTAGCTTCTGCAATTTGACGGTCTTTGTTAACTACAATACTATCTTTTCCTTTTTGCAGCAATCCAGTATCAAAAGCTTCATATCCAGAAGTCGAAACTTTTGCCATAGCAATCGTCAAGAAATATTCTTGCAATACATTCAACTCCACATCATTTTTATGAAATAAATCAGATGCTCGCAACGCCATTTCTTTCGAACCACCTCCACCAGGAAGGACTCCAACACCAAATTCAACCAATCCCATATAGGTTTCAGCTGCCGCTACCACCTTGTCAGCGTGTAAACTCATTTCGCATCCACCACCAAACGTCATTCCGTGTGGTGCTACTACAACAGGAATACTAGAATAACGCACTCGCATCATCGTATCTTGGAACGTTTTGATTGCCATATTCAATTCTTCGTATTCTTGTTCAACTGCCATCATAAATATCATTCCGATATTCGCACCTACAGAGAAATTAGCGGCTTGGTTTCCGATAACTAAGCCAGAATATTCTTTTTCGGCAAGGTCAATTCCTTTATTGATGGCTTGTAAAACATCACCGCCAATGGTATTCATTTTCGATTGGAACTCAATATTTAAGATTCCGTCACCCAAATCTTGGATGATGGCACCGCTATTGCTCCAAACTTTTTTGCTTTCGCGAATGTTATTCAGGATGATAAATGCATCTTGTCCAGGTACTTTTTCTTGTTTTTTAGTCGGAAGGTTGTAAAAATAAGTGGCTCCTTCTTTAATAGTATAAAAACTTGTGTTTCCAGATGCAATCATATCTGTAACCCAAGCTGCAGGTTCAAGACCTTCGGCTTTCATCATTTCGATTCCTTTTTCTACTCCAATGGTGTCCCAAATCTCAAAAGGACCATTTTCCCAACCGAAACCAGCCTTCATAGCATCGTCGATTTTAAATAGTTCGTTTGAAATTTCCGGGACACGATTAGAAACATAGGCAAAAAGGCCCGCAAAACTTTTGCGGTAAAAAGTTCCTGCTTTGTCTGTACCTTTTACAAGTACTTTGAAGCGATTTATAGGTTTGTCAATTGTTTTTGTCAATTCGAGTGTCGCAAAAGAAGCTCTTTTGGCAGCTCTGTATTCTAAAGTGTTAAGGTCAAGTGTTAAAATCTCTTTCCCTTCTTTTTTGTAAAATCCTTGTCCTGTTTTGCTTCCCAACCATTTTTTTTCCATCATGGTATTGATGAAATCTGGCAGTTGAAACAAAGCGTGTTGCTCGTCATCAGGGCAGTTTTCGTAGATTCCGTTGGCAACGTGTACCAAAGTATCTAGTCCAACAACATCTACGGTTCTAAAAGTAGCCGACTTAGGACGACCAATCACAGGACCTGTTAGTTTATCAATTTCTTCTACCGTCAAATCCATTTCTTTTACCAAATGGAATAAACTCTGAATTCCGAATATTCCAATTCGGTTTCCAATAAAAGCAGGAGTGTCTTTAGCCAAAACCGAAGTTTTTCCCAAGAATTTCTCTCCATATATAGTAAGGAAGTCCAAAACTTCTGGAGACGTTAGCGGTCCAGGAATGATTTCGAATAACTTTAAATAACGCGCTGGGTTAAAAAAGTGAGTTCCACAGAAATGCTTTTGAAAATCGTCTGAACGTCCTTCACTCATAAAGTGAATCGGAATCCCAGACGTATTGGATGTTACCAAAGTTCCAGGTTTTCTAAATTTTTCAATTTGTTCAAAAACTAATTTCTTGATGTCCAATCGTTCAACCACCACTTCAATAATCCAGTCGACTTTGGCAATTTTAGCCATATCGTCGGTGGTATTTCCAGTGGTAATGCGACTTGCAAATTTTGAACTATAAATAGGAGACGGTTTAGATTTCAATGCGTTTGCCAAATGTTCATTGACCACGCGATTGCGTACTGATTGCGACTCTAATGTTAGTCCTTTTTTTGTTTCACTTTCAGTAAGTTCTCTAGGAAGGATGTCCAGAAGTAAGACTTCGATACCAATGTTGGCAAAATGACAGGCAATGCCAGAACCCATAATTCCTGATCCTATTACTGCAACTTTTTTAATTGTGCGTTTCATTTTCAGTTTTTTCGGTTTGATTAAAAATAGTTTTATTTTGAATTAATTCGTTGATAGTTTCCGCCACTTCAATAAAATGTTGAAGTTTTTCTGCTGGAATATGTTGTCTTATTGTATCGTTAAATTTCATTACGTTTTCCCTTGAAATAGCTCTTTTTTCTTTTCCATCTTCGGTTAGAAAAATCAGTACGCCACGACCATCATCAGGATTTTTTTTTCGCTCGATGAGTCCTTTTTCTTGCATGGATTTTAGCGTTCGGGTTAAGCTTGTTGCTTCCATACCCATTTTAGGCCCCAAGGAAGTTGAGGGAGTTCCTTTTTCTTTATCCATGCTTAACAAGGCAAACCCTGTTGCCATGGTGCCACCATACTTTAAAGCCTCTTCATTGTACATTCTAGAAATGGCCTGCCAGGTGGCTCTAAGGATATAATCTATCGTTTTATCTTTCATAAGGGTAGTAAGTCTTTCAAATATAAGAAAAAAATACTATGCACGCATAATAAATTGGTATTATTTTTTTGTTAAAACAGCCGAATGTTTAAAATGGATATACTTTTTATAAAGAAAAATTAAAAAGTGACTTTGATTCCGTGAATGAAGTAATCACAACTAAGGCTATTTGTAAATTATAGTAAGTCATCGAGTAGAGATGAAATGGCTTTGTTCTGTGTTTTTTTGGAGTGTCCCTCCGTAACCCCGATAGCTATCGGGGACGAGGCAGGATGTCGCTACCACCTTCGCATAAATTCGATTAAGAACTACAATTTTCTCAAAAGTCAAAACTTATAAAAACATGAATAGTAGGGGGAATAACCGTATAGTCAATTTAATCGTTTGTCATAACTTACCGTATTCTTTTCTACTTATTCAAAGGAATTTAGTTATAAGGTTATTGAGAGTAAAACTAATTGCACGCAGTTATTAAAACGATACTATTACTATAAATTTTCCCTTAGAGGTATTCTTCAATCAGAAATAGTTAATCAAAAAACTTAAATAAGTACAGTACAAATCTTAATTTAAACACTTTGTACTCGTACTGCCTTTATAATTAAAGTACTAATTCCAATAGCTTAGACATTAGCATAAAAAATCATTTATAAATTTTATCAAATAAATCCTTGTGCTTCTCCATTACAACTTTACGTTTAAGTTTCATAGTAGGAGTAAGGTGTCCGCTATCTGCAGACCAAATTTCAGGTGTCAATTCAAAACGTTTGATTTGTTCCCAATGTCCAAATTTGGAATTGATTTCGTTGATTTCTTCTTGAATGCGTTCTATCACTTTTGGGTTACTAACAAGAGATTCATTAGTTGATCCAATATCAATTTTATGAATAACTGCCCATTCTTTTACAAATTCAAAATTAGGCTGAATAAAAGCAGCTGGCATTTTTTGTCCGTCACCTATCACCATAATTTGGTCAATGAAACGAGATTGTTTCATCGCATTTTCAAGGATTTGAGGAGCAATGTATTTCCCCCCTGAGGTTTTGAACATCTCTTTTTTACGATCGGTAATTTTAAGAAAGCCTTCGGTGTCAATTTCACCGATATCGCCCGTATGGAAATAACCATTCTCAATAACTTCGGCAGTTTTTGCATCGTCTTTGTAATAGCCCAACATAACGTTTGGACCTTTGCAAAGAATTTCGCCATCGGCTGCGATTTTTATTTCTACGTTTCGAATAGGTTTCCCTACAGTTCCTACTTTAAAACCTTTGTTTCTCGTATCGTTTACCGAAATCACAGGCGAAGTCTCGGATAATCCGTAGCCTTCCATTATCGGAATTTGGGCAGCTGCAAAAACACGGGATAGTCTTGGTTGTAAAGCCGCACTACCAGAAACCATTAATTCAATTTTGCCTCCTAATCCTTCTTTCCATTTGCTGAAAATAAGTTTCTGTGCAATTTTAAGTTGAAATTCATACCACCATCCGTTGGCTCCATAAGGTTCATAACGTAACCCTAAGTCATTGGCCCAAAAAAATAATTTTCGTTTGATACCAGTAAGATCGTTTCCTTTGGCATATATTTTATCATATACTTTTTCCACAAGTCTTGGAACAACGGTCATAACAGTTGGTTGAACTTCCTTTATGTTATCGCTTATTTTTTCAATAGATTCTCCAAAATAGATTGATACACCATAATATTGGTATAGGTACAGTAGCATTCGCTCAAAAATATGACAAACAGGCAAGAAGCTTAAAGAACGACTTTTTCCTTCAGCAAAAGGAATTCTAGGAGCGCTATCTAATACATTCGAAACAATATTGTTATGAGACAACATCACGCCTTTTGGCCTTCCAGTAGTTCCCGATGTATAAATAATAGTAGCCAAATCATCTGCTTTGACATTGTTTTTCCTTGCTTCTACTTCGTCTTGGTTGCTGGTGTCTGCGCCTAAATCCAAGAGTTCATTCCAGTTTTTACAATTCGGAATAGTCTCAAAAGAATAGATATCTTTTAATAATGGAACATTTCCTTTAATTTTATCTAGTTTATCAAATAATTCTGCATCCGAAATGAAACAATAACTAGCTCCAGAATGATTTAAAATATATTCATAATCTTCTGCCGAAATAGTAGGATAGACAGGAACATTTTGGGCTCCAGTTTGTAGAATTCCAATATCCATTATATTCCATTCTGTTCTATTGCTAGAAGAGATCACAGCAATTTTATCGTCTTTTTGAATTCCCATGCGCAACAAAGCCCTCGAAATAGCATTGGCTTGCGCTATGTATTCCTGAGTTGAGGTTTTGACCCAAGTTCCATTCTGTTTGCTAACAAGTGCGTCTGGAATGTTTTTGAACTTATCTTGTTGGTAATAGGGAAAGTCGAAAAGTCTGGTTATGGTTGTCATAGAGTTGGTGGATTGTACTGCAAATTAGAAAAAAAAAGTGATTCTTTTTTGATTTTGATTAATATATTCTAATAATAATTACTTCACATCTGATACATATTCTTTGCTTCGTTCACCAGCAATAAATATTTTCTTTTTGTCATAATGAATAGACAATTGTACTGAAGTCCATTTTTCATCGGAATCTAAATCATCTTTGTACCAAAGTGTGTAGGCGGCGCTATTAAAGCCCTCTTCAAATTTCGGTTTTCCTTCGGAGGTGGTTTCTATTCCCCAGCTTATATTCTGTTTAGACAAATCCTTTGATTGAAATATTCCAGTTCCATTGGGATTTAACAAGACTATAGGTTCTGCAAGTCCGTCATATAAATAGGTGCCATTTATAGGGAAGCCTATAGTAGTGGTAAGCAAGTGATTTTGATTTTGTGTGGTAATTTGAGTGGTGCTGTTTTGAGAGGAGACAGGTAGAATTGCGAGTAGTACCATTAGTATAAGAAAGTACAGTTTTTTCATTTGATAAAGTTTAGGTAGTGAAACAAATCTAGTAAAATAGTTAGATTTATAGGTACGAAGACTTATTTTTTTCTAAGTCTTATTGTTCAAAGTCATTTCTTTTTCTTTTTTAAAAGTGTAATTTTAAGCCAGTAAATTTTTGCTGATAATTCATGTTCTAAATTATTTAAAGTAATGATACAAAATAAAAATTTCATATTACAAGGTGCTTCCAATCAAAAATTTGCTATTGATATCCGTTATTCTGACTCGAATAATTCGAAGGGAACCATTATCTTTTGTCATGGTTTTAAAGGTTTTAAAGACTGGGGATGTTGGCAAATGATAGCTAATTATTTTGTCGAAAATGGTTTTGCGTTCTTGAAACTTAATTTTTCACATAACGGAATGGGATTGGACGATTCCGTTGAATTTACGGCTTTAGATAAATTTTCGACCAACACTTTGAACAAGGAAATGGAAGATATTCAGAGTGTGGAACAATTTTTATTGAATGAAATTCCTACTATTTTACCAATAATCAACACGGATAAAATTTTAATCATAGGTCATAGCAAAGGAGGTGTTTCTGCTTTATTGTATTGTACTCATTATCAAACTAAAATTGAAAAAATAGCTACTTGGGCGAGCCCGTTTGATTTTCATCGCAGTTGGAATTCAAAATTTATTGATAAATGGAGAACTGATGGGGTTCAGTATATTAAAAATGCGAGAACTAATCAGATGATGCCTTTGAACTTGGAAGTTTTGGAGGATATGGAAGCTAATAATGAAAAATACAGTCTGGTTAATGCAGGTCAGAAACTCCAAATTCCGTATTTGATCATTCAAGGAACAAATGATGCAGCGGTAAAAATGGAGGAATTCAATTTGTTAAAGAAATATTTTACCAAAGCCAAAAATCATATTATAACTGATGCTAATCATGTTTTTGGAGGTTCGCATCCTTATTTGGGAGCAGAATTACCAGAACACACTAAAGAGTTAGTGCAAGTGACTAAAGAGTTTTTCTTGTAGTTGACGGCTATTGCTGTTCTTTATGCTTTTAACAACATTTTCTTGTGCTGATTATGTGAGATATAAATTAGAATTCCCATCAAAACTATTGATACCAGTGATGCAGGTAATGTACCTAAGTCTAAGCCTCCTTTAGAAAGTGGCTTGGTAAGGAAATCTCCAAAAGTGGCTCCAAAGGGTCTAGTGAATACAAATGCAATCCAAAATAGCAGAATGTGGTTAATTTTTGTATAATAATGTAACGCAATTACCATTAAAATAATTGCTCCTGTAATCATTGCTCCATGTAAATAACTCAATCCGATGTTATCACTTAAATAGTCACCAAACGCCGTTCCTAGACTGTTCGAAAATAAAATAGCCACCCAATAATACATTTCTTTTGATTTTTCTGTAATAGGGAATACTTCAAGGTTTTTATATTTTCTATACCAAAGAATTAAGGTCACAATCAAACAGCTTACTAATAACAAACTTCCCCAAGTGTAGCCTAAGTGCAAAGTACGGTCTATAAAATCCGAAATTTCAGTTCCTAGGGTTGTGGTTCCAATAATAACAAGCCAATAGACTGAAGGAATATATTTTTTTGCAGATAATTGGGCAGCTAGTATTATGAGGAAAAATAAAAGTGTAATCCCAATTCCTATCGTATATCCTAAATTTAATGTCATAGAAATAAAATCGCCTAGGGTTTCCCCCAGAGTTGTGGCAACGATTTTCATAACCCAAAAAATCAATGTTACTTGGGCTACTTTGTTTAGCTTTTCCATATAATAAACTGTATTGTAATTCTTTTAACAATAGGGTATTGTACTGTTTTAAGCCATTTTACATTGTATAAAGAATGTTTAATTGCCTATCTCAAATCTAATGAAATTTGAATTGTAATATTTGACAGACTAAATACTTTGTTATTTATTTAACTTTTGAGAAATGGATAGAAACTATGCGGGAAGAATTGATTTGTAGGTTGTCTCAAAAATATCGTAAATACTACCGGTCAAGTTTTTTAAATCATAGAAAAAATAGAGGGACATATAAGGTTTGAAGATATATATTAAGTTTACAAAAAAAAATACAAAAATCGTCATTTCGAGACATCAAGTAAGTGAAATCATACATGCCGCAAAGTTTGAGTCTTGGATGTTGTTATAATAGCGTTATTTAAGAAGCAGGTATAATCTACGCCAATTGAGGCCAGTTATGGACCAAAAAAGTAATTAATATCGAAGCTATGCTTATTGGTACTAATATCGCCAAGAGGGTTTTATTTTTTAGGTAAAGATTAAAACTCAGATTTACAGATTCTACTAAAGGCCAAGGGTAATGGATTGCTAGAAAAAAAGCACCTACACCAATTAGAATATTAGGGACGGTTAAAAGAAAAATCGAAAACAGACAAACCAATGGCCAAGCGATTATGGGAAGTAAAATAATTCCATTCATTAATTTTAGCCATAACGGGACTTCTTGATTAATGACTTCAATATAACGATCAATTATTTTAACCTTCATTATTTTGGATTTTTCTAAGGAAATAAAACTAATCTTTTTTTTAATATGAAAGAGATTAAATATTTGTTGTTTCGCAGAGATTCGCAAAGGGAAAACACAGAGACACACAGAGTCTTTTCTTAAACATATAAGAAACTATAAGCGTGTATAAGTTTTGGTTTGTTGTAGCGGTTGTTAAAATACAAAAGCAGTAGATAGTGTAGAAAGGTACAGAAGAAAGATAAAGTAATGCGATAATTTTTTCAATCATTAATTTAAGAGTTGTTGCCATGATTCTCGTAATGTGTCAAAGTCGAAACGAGCGTTGGCAGGACTGGTGCTGGGTAGCGAAACGTATTTGATGTTACTTTTTTTATCGAAATACTTGTTGAAGAGCGCTTCAGCCGTTTTTCCGTTGAAAGCGATAATTTTTAACTTGGGATGGTTGGATATAAAGGTTTCAATATCGTTGGGTTCTTCAGATTTTATGGCGCTGTCAAGGCTTCCGCTTCTAAGGGCTTTTTGAGCCACATCCCAAACGCCAATTTTGAGTTTCTGCAAAAGGGCTACTTTATCCTTATAGTTTTGCGGTAGTTCATTATTAGAAATTGCAGCAATTATTTTCCAAAAGCGATTTTGCGGGTGACCATAATATTCGTTGACTTCAATGGATTTGTCTCCCGGTAAAGAACCTAGAATTAAAATTTCTATATCCGGATTTGAGATTGGTGCAAAGGATGATTTGGTAGTTATCATTAGAGTTACGATTAAGTTGCTAGGTTACGCAAAGATACGCAGAGCAGATACAAAGATTCGCTAAGTTTTTTATCTAGAGCATATAAGGATGAAATTTTTTATAACAGCTGTTGCGCAAACAGGCTCAACAAAGTCATTGCGACTAAGGAAGTAATCACGGCTACTGCATCAGGTCAAGGATTTAGTTGATATGCTTTAGTACGTCAATTGTCTCGTTTGCGTGAAGGGGAGGAGCTAGTCCGCCGCGGCGGACGCGGATCACCTGACAGCAGTATAGAAAGGGGCTTTGTATGCGCAATGAAACTTTAGCCCCTTTTTATACTGGCCCCGAAGCGTCGGGGCGCCCAAATAATTGATATTATTCGAGGCATTGTTTTTTGAACTTTGTAACTTTGGTTTTTTAAACGAAACTATACTATGAGTCAAGAAATAAGAAACCTAGAACCACAGGCTTTGTGGAATAAATTTGCTGATTTGAATGCCGTTCCTCGTCCGTCTAAAAAAGAGGATCGAGTGATTGCTTTCATGAAAGATTTTGGATCGAAATTGGGTCTGGAAACTTTTGAAGACGAAATTAGAAATGTGATTATTCGTAAGCCTGCTACTGCGGGGATGGAAAATCGCAAAATGGTGACATTGCAAGGACATCTTGATATGGTGCACCAAAAGAATAATGATACGGTATTTGATTTTGATACGCAGGGAATCGATATGTATGTGGATGGTGACTGGGTGCGTGCGAAAGGGACGACTCTAGGCGCTGACAATGGTCTTGGGGTTGCAGCGATTATGGCGATTTTGGAAAGTACCGATATTCCGCATCCTGCAATTGAGGCTTTGTTTACGATTGATGAGGAAACCGGAATGACGGGTGCTTTTCATTTGGAAGCGGATATTTTGCAAGGTGAAATTTTGTTGAATTTGGATACAGAGGAAGATAACGAAATCGGAATTGGATGCGCAGGTGGAATCGATGTTACGGCTATTGCGGAATACGATGAGGAGCCTACTTCAGAAGGTTCTGTAGGATATACGATTACGGTAAAAGGTTTGAAAGGTGGGCATTCTGGTATGGACATTCATAGAGGTTTGGGGAATGCCAATAAGATTATGAACCGCATATTGTTTGACGCTTTTGATGATTTTGGTTTGCAAATAGCTACGATAAAAGGGGGGAGTTTACGCAATGCAATTCCGAGAGAGAGTGTGGCGGAGGTGATTATTGCTTCGGTTTATGATGAGGCTTTTGTGTTTGACATGCAACAGGTGGTGAACGAGGTGAAAAATGAGTTGAAAACCATGGAGCCAAACCTAGAAGTGGTTTTCGAGAAAATGAAGAAAACGCCAAAAAGCGTGATGCCATCTATGGCGCAACATTATTTTGTTCGTTCAATGTACGCAGCGCACAATGGTGTGTATAGCATGAGTGCCGATTTTGATAACTTGGTAGAAACATCGAATAATATTGCGATTGTCACCGTAGGTGAGGGAAAACTGGAAGTTAAATGCTTGACACGTTCTTCGGTAGAAACGGCTAAATATGATTTGGGAATGAGCTTACAGTCGGCTTTTGAGTTGATGGGTTGTGAAGTGGAAGTGGGTGGTGCTTATCCAGGATGGACACCTAATCCAGAATCAGCAATTCTTGCGGTTTTGTTGCCGATTTATGAAAGATTGCACGATGATAAGCCTAATGTTGCTGCTTGCCATGCTGGCTTAGAATGTGGGATTCTAGGAGTTAACTACCCTGATATGGACATGATTTCGTTTGGTCCTACGATTTTAGGAGCGCATAGCCCTGATGAGAGAGCGAGTATTTCGTCATCACAGAAATTCTGGAAGTTTTTGGTGGCTGTTTTGGCGGAAATCCCAGTGAAAAAGTAGTCAGTTTACAGTCGCAGTTTGCTGCCTCAGGAATCAGTGGGAGTATTCACTTTCAGTGTTTAGTAAATGAATATAGTGATTCGACTTTGAATATTTTTAAAATTATAAAGCAACAAAAAACTCGCTTAGCAATAAGCGAGTTTTTTTATAGAATTAATTTGTAGAGATTCGTGTTTCCAAACTGAAAACTGCGAATGAACACTAATACTTAGTCTCTTTTAGGAGCATTCTTTTTATCGCGTTTCTCTTCCTTTTTTTCTTTAGCTGTTTTAGCGGGCTCTTTTTTGACTGTTTTTTTCGTGTCTTGACCTTTTGACATAATAATGGTTGGATTAGTGGGTTTTATGTAAAAGTAATTAATAATGATAAATAACTACTGTTTTAGATGATATTTTTACTACGGTATATGTTACAATAATTAACCACAGATTTAATCCTTTTATTCAGTTACCAAAAAAAGCATCAAAGTAAATGGCAAATTGAGGATTCGTTTTATACTGTTAAAAAGTTACTTAACCTTTTTTAGAATTTTATATTCTTCATAACAACCACTGATGGCGTCCATGATTTGAAGGTCATTGGCGGTTTGTATAAACGATTCCGAATAGTTGCAACGTTGTAAGATTTCAGGAATGTCTTTTTTGTCAAGACCTAAAAGTATTGCTAGTGTTTCACGGTCAAATTTAGATGCTAATAGGTTTCGAACGGTATCATCTTTTTTCATGTCCTTCAGTTTTCGGAACTCTTTTGCCTTATTGCTAAAGGTGTTGTAGAGCATGTCTGCAGGATTGAAAATAGAACCTAAGATTTTATTGAAAGCATTAGGAGCATATTCCCCTGTTTCATAACCACTGGTTAATCCGGAGATACTATAGCGATAGTTTTCTTTAAGTGGAATAGTTTTAGAATCGACTTCAAGATAGCCTGTTAAGTTAAATGGTTTGATTACAACTTCCTCAAGGGCTATGGCTCTTTCGGTCAAGAATATTTTTGCTACTTTGTTTTTTAACCAGTCATTAGTAACCTTCACACGAAGGGATTGAAAACCTAAAAGAGAAATATGTAGGGTATCATTGGGATGCACATCAATTTCAAAATAACCTTTAGGATCGGTTTGTGCACCTCTAACTTTATTGATATTGATGACATTAGCGTCATTCAGGGGGAGTTTAGTATTGTCGTTATAGATGTAACCTGTAACTTTTTGAGAAATGAGAGCTTCCTGAGCACGGGTCGCCATGGATAGGGTTAAAAAAAAGAAAACTACAAAATATTTCATAAACTGTTTTAAGACTTTAAAAGTAATAAATCAGCTTTAAATATTTTGTAGTTTCATTGTATAATTACAAGAAAATTAACAGAAAAGAGTATTAGTCTCTTCTTGGTCTTCTTGGTCTTGGTGAATCACCTGAGTTTTCAGAACGTCTTGGTGCTCTGTCTGAAGAACCTTCTCCTCTTGAAGAGCTTCTTCCTCCAAATCCACCTTCTCTTGGAGCAGAACTTCTACCTCCAAAACCACCTTCTCTAGGAGCTGAATTTCTGTCAGATCTGAATCCGCCACCACCAGAACCTTCACGTCTTGGCGCAAAACTTCCTTCTCTTCTTGGTGCAGAACTTCTTCCACCACCAAAACCACCACCTGAACTTCTGCCATTATGGTCACGTCTTCCGCCACCATCATTTTTAGAAATTTCAACATTGATACGACGTCCTTCTAATTGTACGTTGTTCAATACTTCCATTACTTTATCAGTATGTTCTGGATCAGTGTTAAAGAAAGAGAAACCTTCTTTTACATCTACTTTGAAAACATCATCACGACCTAAGTCCAATGTTTCTTTCAAGTAATCTTTTAATGACATCCAGTCAAAGTTATCTCTAGATCCAATGTTTACAAAATATCTAGTAGCACCGCCACCATCATTATTGTTTTCTCTTGGAGCGCTATCTCTTTCACGTCTGTCGCCAGATTGAGAAGAAATATCTCTATTTTTCTTGTAGTAGTTGATGAAACGGTTGAATTCTACTGAAACCATTTTCTTAATCAATTCTTCTTTAGATAAATCTTCAAGAACATTGTTAATCGCTGGCAAGTAGTTGTCAATTTCGTGATCAACTTCAGTGTCTTTAATTTTGTTTGCTAAGTGCAACAATTGAATTTCGCAGATCTCGATTCCAGAAGGAATAGTTTTTTCTTCAAACTTTTGTTTGATGATTCTTTCGATAGACGAAATTTTACGCAATTCACTTTTAGTTACAATAACGATAGAAGTACCTAATTTACCTGCACGACCAGTACGGCCAGAACGGTGATTGTAAGTTTCAATTTCGTCAGGTAATTGGTAGTTTACTACGTGAGTAATGTTATCAACGTCAATTCCACGAGCAGCAACATCAGTCGCAACAAGCATTTGGATTTGTCTTCCTCTAAAAGATTTCATTACCCCATCACGTTGCGCTTGAGATAAATCTCCGTGCAATGCAGCAGCACTGTATCCATCTTCTACTAATTTTTCAGCTACAGCTTGAGTATCACGTTTTGTTCTACAAAAAACTACAGAGAAAATGTCAGGGTTAGCATCCGCTAAACGTTTCAACGCTTCGTAACGGTCACGTGCATTTACTAGGTAAAATTCGTGAGAAACCGTTGCAGAACCAGAGTTTTTGGCTCCTACTGTAATTTCAACTGGGTCAGTCATAAATTGTTTACCAATTCTAGCTACCTCAGCTGGCATAGTTGCAGAGAACAACCATGTACTTTTACTATCAGGTGTAGTTGATAAGATGTTTACGATATCTTCGTAGAAACCCATGTTCAACATTTCATCTGCTTCGTCAAGAATACAATAGTTAATTTGAGTAATGTTAACCAATCCTCTATTAATCATGTCTTGCATTCTACCTGGAGTTGCTACAATAATTTGCGCTCCTCTTTTGATGTCTCTTGCTTGTTCTGTAATACTAGCCCCGCCGTAAACTGCTACCACATTAATACCTTTTTCGTATTTAGAGTAGTTTTTAAGTTCGTTGGTAATCTGTAAACACAATTCGCGTGTTGGAGATAAAATTAACGCCTGTGTATTTCTATTGTCGGCATCAATTTTCTGAATAACTGGAAAACCAAAAGCTGCCGTTTTCCCTGTCCCTGTCTGAGCCAACGCAACTAAATCTGTGTCTTTTTCCAATAATAGGGGAATCGCTTTCTCCTGTACGTCCGTCGGATTTTCAAATCCTAGATCTAAAATCGCCTTCAGTAACGATTCACTCAATCCTAATTGTTCAAATTTATTCATATGTAATTTTAAATAGGGTGCAAAAGTACCGTTAATAATTGATATAAACTAATGAAGGATTAAGTTTTGATAATTTATTGGTATTTGATAATCAGAAAGTTATCATTTGTTAGGAGGGTTTTTTAGATGTTTTTCTTTTTTTGGATGATTAAAATAGTCGTGTGAGCTAAAACTTTTGCTAAATGTTGTCTAATTAATCAATTATTTCAAACTGTTTAAAAAGGCAATCAATAGTCGGGTTGCTTTTCCTCGGTGACTAATTTTGTTTTTAAGCTCAGAAGACATATCCGCAAAGGTTTCTGAATAGCTTTCTGGTTGAAAGATTGGATCGTAACCAAATCCTTCCTTTCCAATTTTTTTGGAAGAAATAACACCTTTAGCAATTCCTGTAAAAAGCTGTTGTTTTCCTTTTAGATTGAGAGTGATTACCGTTTTAAATTGGGCAGATCTATTCGTCTCTTCATTCAAAGCATCAAGTAATTTGTCCATATTAGCATTCGAATCGGAAGGTTCGCCTGCATAACGAGCCGAATAAACTCCTGGCGCGCCATCAAGAGCGGTTACTTCAAGGCCAGTATCGTCAGCAAAACAATCGTAGCCATATTTGTCGGTCACGTAGTTAGCTTTTAGAATTGCATTGCCTTCAATTGTTTCTGCAGTTTCTGGAATTTCTTCGTGGCAACCTATATCGGTTAAGCTGAGAATCTGAATGTTTTCAGGAAGTAGTTGCTGAATTTCTCTGATTTTATTTTTATTATTGGAGGCAAAAACAAGTTGCATATTCTAAGTTTTAAAGTGATAAGGATTCAAAGGTACATTATTTTTAAAAACCAATTTAGTGGACTTACCACTGTTGTTTCTCACGTAAATCCAAAATGTATATAATGTAATATATTCAAAATGAGTTCATTGTATTCTGTTAGTGCTTTTTTTGGAACAAAATCTTATTGATTAATAATTGTTGATTGGCACTTTCCGCTGACTATTCAATAAATCCATTATGTATTGCTGTTAATTTATAGTTAATTGATTGTTTTGTAGTGTTTTATGTTTTTATTCGTTGTATATTTGATATAAGGTTTTGATTAATTATTTTGTTTCTGTCAAACTTCACATAAGGTTGATGACTCAATGTTCAACTATAAGATGGAATATTTTTGGAAGTATAAGTTGAAGATGGTAAACCAAAACCTAAAATGGGAGCGTGTAAAAACGCTCCTTTTTTTTTGTGCCTTACTTTAATTTAGGTAGTGCTTTTATTGGATCAAGAACCCTTTTATTATTAAGTAATCCTTTTTTTGGATAAATCGAGTTTTTTTAAAACCATAAGTACTCGTTTTTCGTATATTTAATTAATCCAAAAATATAAATATGCAATTACTTAGCCCCAAGACTAATTGTAATACTATCCTACTGTTTATTGTGATGATGTTTTTTACTTCCTCTCATGGACAATATGTGTTTCAAAAAGAGTCAATCCCTGAACAGATTTCGTTACAACCTTATGCTTCAGTAGCTGATGTAGACCAACAAAAGTTAAATATTCAGCAGGTGATTAAGAACTACGAATCTTTGAATCCTGTAAGCTTAAAGTTTAATACCGATGATTTAGGATTCACCGATCATTATTGGTGGGGGAAAATAGCACTTCAAAATACTTCGGATCTAAATTTGCAGTATTATCTTGAAACCGCTCGTCCTATTACGGATAGAGTCGAACTATATATAGTGAATAAAAGTACTGGGAAAATCATAAAGTCGGTGAGTGGTGATAAAATGCCATTTCACGAAAGAGCTTATACCAGTAGAAAAACAATTTTTAAACTAAATATCCAGCCGAATTCTAGTGTTGATATATTTTTACATCTTAAAAGTGATGGTGAAGTAATAAAAATGCCTTTGTTGTTAAGTTCATCAGACAGCTTTAATGATTCAGAGTCATTTGAGCAGTTTATTTTTGGAATTTTTTATGGGATATTGACCATTGCAGCTATTATTTATTTCTTTTTCTTTTTTGCGCTCAAAGAACGTACTTTTTTATATTATAGTATTTACGTTTTCTTTGTGGGAATGATGCAATTATCTTTAGATGGCTATTTTTATAAATACGTTGATCCTAGTGGAGGATGGGTATCCCAACATGCTGTTTTGATTTTCGCCATGATAACGGGTGTTATGTTAGGGAAATATAGTGAGGTGTTTTTAAGGGTAAATTATTATAATAAGTTGATTTGTAAAATTTTTCAGTTTACTTATTTTTTAGCTTTTGTGCTAATTCTATGTATCCTTTTTGTACCAGTCGCCTTGCCTTATTGTTACCCAATCGCCAATATTTTAGGACTAATAATTTTATCATTAATTATAAGTATGATTGTGTCTTTAATTCGTAAAAGTGTAAAAGTAGATGCTTTCTTTGTAACGGGTATTTTATTTTTAATATTGGGTTTTGGAGTGTTTATACTTAATAATTTTGGATTATTACCTAATACTTTTTTAGTGCAAAATAGTTCCAAATTGGGGACAGGTTTAGAAATTATATTTCTTTCACTTTCAATGGCAAATTTGATTAGAAATCTTAAAAACGAGAAAAATGAATTGAACCGTTTGGCTTTAATTCGGTCTGAAGAAATGAATGATTTGAAATCTTATTTTTTATCCAATATCAGTCACGAGTTAAGAACACCATTGAATGCGATTATGAATTTGATTGATGCGGTTTCTAGTGAAGTAGAAGATGAAAAGATTAAAAAGAATTGTCAAGTTATTAAATATTCTTCCCACAGTTTATTGAGTTCTGTAAATGATATTTTAGATTTTTCAAAAATTGAAAAAAAAGAAATAAAACTAGATAAAGTGAATTTTAATCTTTTGTCCGTTATTGAAGAGGTGAAAAACAATAGTGAAATAAGAGTTTTAGATAAAGGTTTAGAATTTATATATACTAAAAGAGGGGTGTTTCCTGATATGGTTTCAGGTGACGAAATGCGTTTGGTTCAAGTTATTAATAATGTAGTGAGTAATGCAATTAAATTTACTTCGGAAGGATTTGTGAAATTTGAAATCGAGTCAATTGTGAGATCTGATACTGTGAGGAGCTTGGTTGTAACTGTTTCTGATTCAGGTGTTGGGATTTCCAAGGATAAAATAGATAGTATTTTTGATTCTTTTAGCCAGCACAATATTGATAACAAAAGAAAATTTGGGGGGTTAGGATTAGGATTATATATAGTGAAAACATTAGTAGATATGCAAGATGGAACTATTGTAATGAATAGTTATCCTAATAAAGGTACAAGTTGCGTAATTACCTTAGATTATGAAATTGTTGAGCAACACAAAGTGGAAGTGGTGGCTTTGTTACCAGAAGTTTATGATTTAAAAGGGAAAACTATTTTAGTTGTCGAAGATAATTCTATTAACCAGATGGTGATTAAAATGATTTTGAAAAAGTGGAAAAACACCCAAATTATTTTCGCCAATGACGGTCAAGAAGGTTTAGATGCTTTCAAAAGTCATGCTATTGATATTGTTTTGATGGATTTACAAATGCCGGTCATGGATGGATATGAAGCCACCATTGCTATCCGAAATGGAGAAGCAGGACTAGAGAACGCTAATGTTCCAATCATCGCAGTAACAGCAGATGTCATGGAAACAACTAAGGAACGCGTATTTGAAATAGGAATGAATGATTACTTGACTAAACCTGTGAAAAAAGAACTGCTATACCAAACGGTTCAAAAATGTTTTAATTCATCTTTAATTGAAAACACAGTTGTTTAGCACCCTTTTTTGTCGGGTACTCTTTTTGAAATGTCCGTTTAGTACTTATTATCCATCAAGAGAAGTTTCATTTTGAAATCTCAACTAAGTAAGAAAAAATTAATTCGGGTAATTTTATTAGTTTGTATATTTCGTTAAGTTATTTGGGAAATACAAATCAGACAAATGTGCAAATTCATCCCCACGCATGAAGATACTAATGTCAACATCATCAAAGCTGGTTTTCCCAGTTGCAGCTAGTAGTTCATTAGCGGCATGAAGTGTGTTTTTATGAAAATGATAAACTCTTTCGGATTTGTCTGTAATAACAAGCCCTTTCATAAGCATTTTATCTTGAGTCGCTACTCCAGTCGGACACTGGTTGGTATGGCAACGTAATGCCTGAATACAACCCAAAGAAAACAAGAAGCCCCTAGCGCTGTTACAAATATCAGCTCCTAAAGCTAAAGCGTGTAAAATTGAGTATCCTGAAATTATTTTTCCACTGCCTATAATTCGAATTTTTTCTCGAATATTTAAATCGATTAAAGTTCTATTGACAAAAATTAAAGCAGGTTCAAAAGGCATTCCTACGCCGTCAGAAAATTCGAGAGGAGCCGCTCCAGTACCGCCTTCGGCGCCGTCTACTGTAATAAAGTCGGGAAAGCAATCTGCTACAATCATTTCATGGCAAAGATCTTCAAATTCTGTCGGGTTACCAATACATAATTTAAAGCCTATTGGTTTTTCATTGGATAATTCTCGTAGTTCAGCTATAAATGACACCAGTCCTTTTGCATCTGTAAATGCGGTATGTGAAGGTGGTGAGTAAATAGTAGTATGTGGTAATACACCTCTAATCTTAGCGATTTGCTCGGTATTTTTAGCCGCGGGTAATACGCCACCGTGACCTGGTTTTGCCCCTTGAGATAATTTAATTTCAATCATTTTTACAGTAGGTAAATTTGATTTTTCTTTGAATTTTTCAGCATCAAAATTACCTTCAGGAGTTCTACATCCAAAATAACCGGTACCAATTTGCCAAGTAACATCTCCTCCTTGTAGATGAAATTCGGTTAATCCACCTTCTCCCGTGTTGTGGTAAAACTGTCCTTTATGTGCTCCTTTATTTAGGGCACAAATGGCATTTTCGCTCAAAGAACCAAAGCTCATTGCCGAAATATTTAATAAAGAGGCATGATAGCGTTGCTTACAATCAGCACCACCAACCCATACGCGAGGCAAATCAGTATTTACTTTTGCTGGAAAAATGGAATGTTTGATACCCTCATAATTATTTTGGTTTAAATCCAATTGTGTGCCAAAAGGAGTATTTGCATCAATGTTTTTGGCTCTTTGGTACACTAGAGAACGTTGATTTCTAGAAAATGGTTTTCCATCCGTAGAACGTTCAATAAAGTATTGTTGAATTTCAGGTGCAATCATTTCAAACAAATATCGAGCATAACCTATTACAGGAAAGTTTCTTAATATAGAATGTTTTTTTTGGAACGTATTATAGCAACCAATAAGCAGAATGACGGGTAATAAAATAAGTAGTAAAAAACCAAGTTTTAAATAATAATAAACAAGAGCGGTGAGTACGAAAAGTATCGTACCGTAAATAAAAAATTGCTTTCTCATGATTAAGGTGGGATTTTGTGGTAAACGAAACTTAATTCATTTTTAGTCGTACATACACGTGTTTAATTCCTTTTTTGTCGGAGTCTCTTTCGTCTATTTCTAGAATATCGGTTAGCGATTTAAGCATAGGTGTTAGTTTTATAAAACCATAATTTCTAGGGTCGAATTCTGGTTTTTTCTTCACAATGAGATTCCCTACATCGCCCAAAAATGCCCAGCCACTATCATCTGCAATATCTTCAATCGTATCTTCAATAAGGTCGATGGTCTGAACGTCAATTGTATTTAACGTTTTAGGAGCTTGCTTTTTGGTGCCAACGGATGTGGTATTAGTGGTAGTACTTGGTTTCTTTATTTTCTTTTTGATGGCGCCATCCAATACTTCAATGTAGATAAACCTGTCGCAGGCTACAATGAAAGAATTAGGTGTTTTTTTCTCTCCAATTCCAATGACTTTCATTCCGGATTCTCTTAATCTAATAGCCAATCTGGTGAAATCACTATCGCTAGAAACAATACAAAAACCATCCACTTTATCGGAATACAATAAATCCATGGCATCGATAATCATTGCCGAATCCGAAGAGTTTTTTCCCACCGTATAACTGTATTGCTGAATGGGGGTGATGGCGTGTTCTAGTAAAACACTTTTCCATCCATTGGCATTTGGTTTAGTCCAATCGGCATAAATACGTTTGGTTGTAGGTGTGCCAAATTTGGTGATTTCTTCCATCATTCCTTTTACATTGCTGTAAGGAACGTTATCGGCATCAATAAGTACTGCTAGTTTTAATTCTGGGACGTTTTGTGACATTGTTTAAATTATAGTATGTTGACCAAAGATAAAGGAATATTTTCTAGTATAAAAGTTAATTATTTCTTAGTAAATCAGCGATTTTGTTTTGCATTTCATCAATCATAATGATTTTTTAATGTAAAAAAATGAAGAAAGAAGTCTAAAAAAACATCTTTCTTATTTGTAAGTTTGTAGCTCAGTAAATTCCGAATATGAAAAGCAAATTCAATCTTCGCACCGTAAATGTAACGCGGTACATCACACCTTTGCGGGAAGGCGGTTCCTTGCCAGCTTTGGCAGAAGCCGATGATGATTTTAAATATGTTCTCAAATTTAAAGGCGCTGGTCATGGTGTGAAAGCCTTGATTGCCGAATTGATTGGTGGCGAAATAGCGCGTGCTTTAAAACTTAGAATGCCCGAGTTGGTGTATGCTAATCTTGATGAAGCTTTTGGACGATCAGAAGGAGATGAAGAAATTCAGGACTTACTTCAAGGTAGCCAGGGAATGAATCTTGCTTTACATTTTTTATCAGGTGCTATTAATTTTGACCCTGTAGTCACTACAGTTGATTCTGTTGCTTCCTCTCAAATTGTTTGGTTAGATGCTTTTATAACCAATGTAGATCGCACATTTCGCAATACCAATATGTTGATTTGGCATAAAGAATTGTGGTTGATCGATCACGGGGCTTGTTTGTATTTTCATCATTCTTGGACCAATTGGGAAAAACATGCTCAGAGTCCGTTTGCACTTATCAAAGATCATGTACTGCTGCCTCAAGCAAGTCAATTGACAGAAGTTGATGTTGCTTTCAAAGCAATATTGACAGATGAAGTATTGATAGAAATTGTAAACCTTATTCCGCTGGAATGGTTGCAGTGGGAAGATGTAGATGCTACCCCCGAGGAATTACGTGCTGTATATTTAAAGTTCTTATTGATCCGATTAAAACACTCAGAAATTTTTATTAAGGAAGCCCAAGATGCAAGAGAAAAACTTATATGAGTACGCCGTAATTCGGGTTGTGCCTAGGGTAGAACGCGAAGAATTCCTCAATGTAGGGATTATTCTTTTTTGTAAAAAAGCCAAATTTATAAAAGTGTTGCACAAAGTTCCTGTTGAAAAAATTCTGTCCTTATCTGCAGAAGCTGATGTGGATCAAATTCAAGCAAATATTTTTGCCTTTGAAAAAGTAGGACAAGGAACCAAAGATGGTGGGCCAATTGCTTTGATGGATATTCCGTCGCGCTTTCGTTGGTTGACGGCTTTGCGTAGTTCTGTAATTCAAACATCAAGACCACATCCTGGTTTATGTGATGATTTGGAACAAACGGCTCAGCGATTGTTTGATGATTTGGTTTTGTAGATATTCCTGAGTGTTTTAAACATTTAAGGCATATATATGTTTGGTAAATAAAAGTAGAGTTAGTTTTTTTACGGAAATACACTGAATATTTTTAACACAAAAGGTACAAAAACTTGTGATTGCTTACAAAGTCACAAAAGAAATTCTGTAACTGATTTTTTTAATCCATAGTAAGAAATGTAAACTCATAATAAGTTGTATGCAAGCAAAATCGATAAAGTCTTTGCGAGGAACGAAGCAATCACACAAGCTACATCATTACTTATTTGTAAATGAGTTGTGTTTTATGCTCTTTTTTTTATAGGTAAGCAGGTACTCGATGCAAGCGAGCACCAGGTAGATTGATACGAAGTAAGCACTAGATCGAGTCAAGTTTTTACTTTTATTATATTAGCTATATTGATCAGATTTGTATTTAATTGATATGCATAATCACAATGTGTAATTAAGTCAGTGTCTAATAAATTATATATTAGGAAGAATAGTTTTATTTATCTTATCTACAAATAGAGCATATAAATTATGAGTTAATTAATTCCTTTGTTTGTAAATCATCATAAACGATATTTACAGATTGTTGTAAAATAAGCTATTTCGTCTCCCAATCTTAATAAGGGTGCCTAAGAAGAGAATGAAAAATTTCTTCGAACATTTTGCCGAATAAGATAACTAATTAATTCAGTTTCTAATCGACCTGCTAACATGGATTTTTTTCCAAGTTCAGATGTGAAGTCATTACTGTTAAGTAAAAAATTGTAAAATTCTAGAGTTTTTAAGTCCTTTCCTTAATACATTGAATTGTGTTACTAGTAAAGTACAGCTGATAAATACTCAAAATTATTTTATGAGGTCTTTTTTATAACAACTCATCTTTCAGCCCCAAAAAGCCCTAGCCCAGATAGGAGTGGCATCCTTTTTTATCCTGAATTTAGTTCAGGATTTTGAACTAAATTCAGGATAATAAAAGATAGAGCGGATAGCTGGGAATAGCTCCTGAAAAATAATTTTGATTTGGATACCTTTATAAAATATAAATAATTATTTTTGCAAACGCTTAAAATTAAAATTATTACTAGATATATTATGGTAAAAGATTTATTCGAAAGAATTCAAAACAATAAAGGTCCTTTAGGAAAATGGGCTTCTCAAGCAGAGGGTTACTTTGTATTTCCAAAATTAGAAGGTGATTTAGGACCGAGAATGAAGTTTCAAGGGAAAGAGGTTTTGAACTGGAGTTTGAATGACTATTTAGGTCTTGCAAATCATCCTGAAGTTCGTAAAGCGGATGCAGATGCAGCTTTGGAATATGGTGCAGCTGCCCCAATGGGAGCTCGTATGATGAGTGGTCACACTAAATATCATGAGCAATTGGAGAATGAATTGGCTGCTTTTGTAATGAAAGAATCGGCTTATTTGTTGAATTTTGGGTACCAAGGAATGGTGTCTATTATTGACGCTTTGGTGACTAGAAATGACGTAATTGTGTATGATGTTGATGGTCATGCTTGTATTATTGATGGGGTTCGTTTACATAGCGGAAAACGTTTTACATACAAACACAATGACATTGAAAGTATGGAGAAAAACTTGCAACGTGCTACTAAAATAGCCAAGGAAACAGGTGGTGGAATTCTTTTTATTACGGAAGGTGTTTTTGGAATGCGTGGTCAACAAGGAAAGTTGAAAGAAATTGTTGCGATGAAGCAAAAATACAATTTCCGTTTATTGGTTGATGATGCACACGGTTTTGGTACACTTGGTGAAACAGGTGCTGGAGCAGGTGAGGAGCAAGGTGTTCAAGATGAAATTGATGTTTACTTCTCTACGTTTGCAAAATCGATGGCTAATATTGGTGCTTTTGTTGCTGCCGATAAAGAAATTATTGATTACCTAAAATACAATTTGCGTTCGCAAATGTTTGCAAAAGCTTTGCCAATGATTCAAACAATCGGTTCTTTGAAACGTTTGGAGTTATTGCGTAACCACCCAGAATTGAAAGACAAACTTTGGGAAAACGTAAATGCTTTGCAAAACGGATTGAAAACTAAAGGATTCAATATTGGTGATACTAACACTTGTGTTACACCAGTTTACCTTGAAGGTAGTGTTCCTGAAGCAATGGTAATGGTGAATGATTTGAGAGAGAACTACGGTATCTTTCTTTCGATTGTAATCTATCCAGTGATTCCAAAAGGAATTATCTTATTGCGTGTTATTCCAACATCATCTCACTCTTTGTCTGATATTGACGAAACATTGACTGCTTTTGAAGCGATTCGTGAGAAATTAGTAAACGGTACTTATAAAGAGATTGCTAGCAAAACTAAAGTTGATTTAGACGCTTAGTATTCTAAGATCTTAGATTCTCTTAATGGGAATTTTATAACAAAAGCCATTCATTGTATGAATGGCTTTTGTAGTTTATAAATAACTTTGCCAGTATATAAATCATAAATAAAAGAACTATGAAAACTGTATACTTGTTTTGTAATGTTATTATAATAGCTGTTTTGTCCTCTTGTATGAAAAATAAAAAAGAGGATGTAGTTGTTCCTGTAGTAGCAGCTCCCATGGAAACAACCACCAAAGAATGTTACCAAGCTATAATAGAAAAAGACACCATTACGCTAACAGTTGATGTGAATAGCATAAACGAATTTACGGGTGAATTAGATTATTCTTATGCTCAAAAAGATAAAAGTTTTGGAACTATTTTAGGAAATGTAAAAGGCGATACTATTTTTGCTGATTATACTTTTCAGTCCGAAGGGAAAACTTCAATAAGAGAATTGGCTTTTCTTAAAAAAGATTCGAATACGCTTGTTGAAGGTCACGGTGATTTTGTAGAAATGAACGGAAAAGTAGCGTTTAAAGATAAAAGCAAACTTAAGTTTGACGGAAATGTAATTTACACTAAAATTGATTGCAAAGAATAATTTTCAAAATAAACGTAAATAGAAAATCCATTAGCTTTTGCTAATGGATTTTTTTATACTTAATGCTAAAAACGGAACACTGCTACCTTTTCTAAAGGTCTTTTCTAAAGGTTTTTCTTCGGCAAGTGATTTTTGGGTCGAAGTTTTTCCAAATAGCGTGAATGGCGTGATTGTCTGCTAATTCAGGAGTTCGGATGCAGTTTTGAATGCCTTTTTCTGTAAAAGTGGTATGGTATTCTTTGAAAATAATTGCGTGTGCTCCTTTACTTTGATAATCTGGATGTACGCCAATCAAGTAAAAAGTCACGTCTTTACTGTTGTTTCTCGCATTCAATAAATGATAAAATCCAAAAGGGAATAGTTTACCATTGGCTTTCTGTAAAGCTTTAGAAAAGCTGGGCATCACAATTGCAAAGGCTACTAAATTCTGGTCTTTATCTTCTACAAATTTGATGTATTCTGGATTAATGAAGTTGAGGTATTTTTTCTTGAAATATTCTTTTTGAACATCAGTGATGGGAACAAAAGAAGACAAATTAGCGTAAGAAGCATTGAATAAATCAAACATCTTATCGACATACGGTAAGACATCTTTGGTTCTCTTAAAATTCAACTCTTTGAGTTGGTACCTTCTTTTGATTAATTCTTGTGCTTTGTCAAAATACTCTAGTTTTACGTTTTTGAAAGGGAATTTACTTTCTATATATTCCTTTTCCATTACGTAGCCCAATTTTTCAAAATGAGTAGGGTAGTAAGGGTGATTGTACCAAGTAACCATGGTTCCCAATTGGTCAAAACCTTCGGTAAGTACGCCTACTTTGTCAAGGTTAGAAAATCCCATTGGGCCTTCAGCGTATTCTAGATCGTTTTTGCGACCGAGTTCATACACCTTTTCGAGTAAAGCTTTGGTGATTTCGATATCATCAATGACGTCAAACCAACCAAAACGGACTTTCTTTTTTTGTTGGTTGTTGACTTCTTCCCAATTGATGATGGCTGCAATACGACCAACTATTTTGTTATTTTGATATGCCACATAAAAATAAGCCTCGGCATTATCAAATGCGGGGTTTGTGGTTTTGTCAAAAGTATCTAATTCGTCTGCAATGATGGGCGGAACCCAAAAATCATTGTCTTTGTAAAGTTCAAACGGAAATTTAATATAAGCGGTTAATTCTTTTTTAGTTTTTGCTTCTTGTATGGTAATCATTGGTATATGTAGTAAATTTTGAATTATCCTTTCTTAACTTTTTTTGCTTTTCGAACTGCTTTTTTTGAATCGCCGTTGTCTAAATCAATTATAACATCTTTATAGTTGGCATCATATCTCCAAGAAAAACCAATTCCGCCGTATAAAATGGAAGGAGTTGTTTTTAAACTGCTGCTTATGGAAGCATCGATTTGCAGGCTTTTATTAACTAGATAAGCTGCTCCACCACGTACGATAGCGTCACTATAAAAGTCGCTTTTGTAGCCTTGATTTTCAATAAATCCCGACCATTTTTCGTTAAATCCTCTAGTTAGCGTTAAAACATAACCATAACTAGGATAATCGGTCAAAATATAATCAGAAATAATATTAGATACTAAAACCCATCTTCCGTCTCCTAAATGGTTTTGGGTAATCAGCATTATTTTAGGTGAAATGGCTGCATCAGGTGAAAAATAATAGGGATTATTGGAAGATATAATATTGGCTCCTGCAAAAAGGGAGACTGCCGGAATTAATTGGTGCCAATTAAAAGAATGATTGGCTTTCCAGCTATATACATTGACTTTCTCATCATACCCCTTGAAAGGATCATAAATTAAGAACTTAGCTCCCAAAATAGTTTGCTTTAAAGCAGATTTATTATACTGAATGGTATGATCTACAACATTTTGGTATTGGTATTGTAAATCAGCAATGAATTCAAGTTGTTCGTGAAACAGACCCATTCGAAAAGTCAAGTCTAGTCCAAAACCATTGGTGTCATAGTTGAGTAAACTATGGTTTTCTTTTATACCGAAAATTCCAGATTCTACTTGAAAGACAGACTTCCCAACAGCAAAAGCGGACATGGTTTCACCCGGTCTATTGGAGTTTATTTCATCAGTATGTTGTGCGTACTGAACAAATGGAGCCAGTAGAAAAGCAATCAGGATTGCAGTTTTGAAATGGTACATAATGTTGTTTTTTAGGATTTACAAGCGTTGTGCTTTTCAAATGTACTATATTTTATTATTAATTTAAGAATCATAGTTTAATTTTGACCGTAGGATTTGTTAATTTTGTAAAAAAATAATCGATTATGGAAACAGCTTCTTTTATAGGTTTTATAAGAACACTATTTTATATAATAGCTTTTTACTATGTTTTTAAATTTTTGGTAAAATTATTTTTGCCTTTAGTATTAAAAAAAGTAGTAGAAAAAGCAGGTGCTAACTTTGAACAAAACCAACAAAAAGCGCAGGACTCTTCTTGGAATAAAACACAATCTAGTGGCGATATTTACTATCAACCTACTGACTCAAAAAAACCTAAAGAAACTAAAAAAGTAGGGGATTATGTGGATTATGAAGAAATAGATTAAATTTGCTCTCAAATACGTCCTATTTAACCCTTTATAAAACGCTTAAAAATTGAAAGTTATTAATAAGTTTTACCCTCACGCTCTTGCTGTTTTTGGTTTTGTCCTTGTTTCACTCATTTACTTTTACCCTGTTTTACAAGGCAAACAAATTTTTCAATCGGATATTGCTCAATATACTGGTATGGCCAAGGAGCAAAATGATTTTAGAGCAATAGAACATCATGAACCTTATTGGACTGACGCAGCTTTTGGTGGGATGCCTACCTATCAATTAGGGGCTAAATACCCCCATGACTACATAGGAGCTCTTGACGATGCAATTCGTTTTTTACCGCGTCCTGCGGATTATTTATTTCTATACTTTTTAGGTTTTTATGGCTTGTTATTAGTTTTAAAAATAGACCCGTTAAAAGCTTTTATAGGATCCATAGCTTTTGGTTTTTCAACTTACCTGATTATTATTTTGGGCGTTGGACACAATGCTAAAGCACATGCAATAGGCTATATGCCGCTAGTTATTGCTGGGGTTTTATTGGTTTACCGTCATAAATATATTGTTGGTGGATTGCTTACTTTGTTTGCGACCGCATTAGAAATTAATGCGAATCACTTCCAAATGACCTATTATCTTCTAATTTTCTTACTGATATTGTCAGGCTATTTTACTTATCAGGCTATTAAAAATAAAGAAACCAATACCTTGTTTCAATCCTTTGGAATATTGTTAATTGCAGGTGTTTTAGGAATTGGGGCTAATGCCACGAATTTGTTAGCTACAGCTGAATATGCAAGTTTTAGTACTAGAGGAAAAAGCGAATTGACGTACAATCCTGACGGTTCAGCTCATACAGGTTCAAGTGCACTTACAAGAGAATACATTACAGAATACAGTTATGGTTTGTCAGAAAGTTTTAACTTGATTGCACCACGCCTTTTTGGAGGTTCTAATAATGAAAACGTAGGGACATCTAGCAAGATGTATGATTTTATGCTTTCTAAAGGAGTTCCTGAAAATCAAGCAGCTGATTTTGTTTCAGGTATGCCTACTTATTGGGGAGATCAACCGATTGTGGCTGCTCCAGCATATATTGGAATAGTGGTTTTCTTTTTGGCTATTTTAGCTTTATTTATTGATGAACGAAAAATTAAATACGTTTTCCTCTCTGGAGCTATAGTAGCTTTGATACTTTCTTGGGGTAAAAACTTCCCCCTTTTAACGGACTTTTTTATTGACTTTGTACCTATGTACAATAAATTTAGAGCCGTATCTTCTATTCAAGTAATTTTAGAATTGTGTTTTCCTGTTTTAGCTATTATGGGATTACAATCGTTTTTTGGTTTGGAAAAACCGGAACAACAAAAAGCATTGATTAAGGCGGGAGCTTTGTCATTAGGCCTTGTTGTTATTTTGTTTTTATGCAAAGAGATGTTCCATTTTTCAGGAGGTAGCGATGCTTATTTTATGCAATCTTATGGACCCGAATTTGTGGATGCCTTAAAAGCGGACAGAATGAGTATGTATAGTGCTGATTTATTGCGTTCAGGTTTCTTTATCGTGGCAGTTTCAGCTGTTTTGTGGTTCTTTATCAAAAACAAATTAGCTCAAAATACCGCTATTATTTTAGTAGGTCTATTTATGGTCTCTGATTTGTTTTTTGTAGACAAAAGATATGTCGATGGAAATGATTTCGTTAGCGGTAGAGAAGTGGCTGTTCCTTTTCAAGAAACGCCTTCGGATACTGAAATTCTAAAAGATACTACACACTTCAGAGTGTTTGAAGTTAATGGGAATTTCTCTAGCGCTAGAGCGTCCTATTTTCATAAATCGATTGGCGGGTATCATGCTGCTAAACCAAGAAGGGTACAGCAATTATTTGACTACCAAATTTCCAAAAATAATATGGAGGTTTTGGATATGTTGAATGTAAAATACATTATTCAAACCGATAAAGAAGGGAAGGAATTTCCAACGATTAACCCTAATGCCAATGGAAACGCCTGGTTTGTTCACGATGTGATACTAGTGAATAAAGCAAATGACGAAATGAAATCATTAGAGAAGTTTAACACCAAATCGGCTGCTATTTTTAATATTCAAATCTACGGGGATAAATTTAAAAATGCTCGTTTAAAAAGAAATTTGGATACCACGGGAACTATTCAATTGAATATCTATAAACCCAATTATTTAAAATATACTACGGATACAAAAAAAGAAGGTTTAGCTGTTTTCTCTGAAATATATTATGAAAAAGGCTGGAATGCATATGTTGATGGTGAATTAACCGAGCATTTTCCAGTGAATTATGTGCTTAGAGCAATGATGGTTCCACCAGGAAAACATACTATCGAATTTAAATTTGAGCCGCAAGTCATCAAAACAGGAAGTGTTATTACCTTAATTAGTTATGTGTTTATTTTTGGGTTATTGATTGGCGGAATTTATTTGGAACGAAAACGACTCATAACTCCGAAAGAGGGAAATGAATAAGATGGAAAACACCTCTTTGGATAAAATAATTTTGGAGGATAATGGACTTAAAAAGGTACTTATCATTACTTATTATTGGCCACCAGCGGGAGGACCAGGCGTACAACGTTGGTTAAAGTTTGTGAAGTATTTACCGGAATTTGGAATACAGCCTGTTGTGTATGTTCCTGAAAACCCAACGTATCCTATTGTTGACCAAAAGTTAGTTAACGAAGTTTCAGAAAAGGCTATAGTCTTAAAACAACCTATTTTTGAACCTTATCAATTGGCTTCTTTTTTTTCTAAAAACAAAACCAAAAAGATCAGTTCGGGAATTATTCCTAATAAGAAGAAACAAAGTACTTTAGATAAAGTATTTCTTTGGATTCGCGGGAATCTTTTCATTCCTGATGCTCGTAAATATTGGGTTAAACCTTCTGTGGCTTATTTAGAAAAATATATTCAGGAAAATAATATTGATATAATAATCACTTCGGGGCCACCACATAGTTTGCATTTAATAGGTTTGGCTTTGAAGCAAAAATTAAGCGTAAAATGGTTTGCTGATTTCCGTGATCCTTGGACAACCATAGGATATCATAAATCCCTACGATTGTCTGATTTTGCTGCAAATAAGCACAAAAAATTAGAATATAAAGTTTTGAACTCGGCCGATACAATTATTGTAACCAGTAAAACGACTAAAATCGAATTTCAAGCCATTACTTCAAAACCAATTCAAGTAATTACAAATGGCTATGATGTGGAACCAGTTGGGAATCAAGTTTTAGATAACAAATTTAGTTTGGCGCACATTGGTTCTTTTTTATCAGAAAGGAATCCAGCTATTTTATGGGAAAGTTTGGTGGAACTGATTACAGAAATTTCAAGTTTTAAAGAGAACCTTGAAATCAAGTTGATTGGTGCGGTTAGTCAAGAAGTTTTGGAAACCATTTCGCAATTTGGATTGAATAATTATTTGAATAATTTAGGCTATGTTTCTCATGAAGAAGCAATTGCTCATCAAAAAAAATCACAAGTTTTGTTGCTCGTCGAAATTGACTCAGAAGATACCAAAAGTATTATTCCAGGAAAATTGTTTGAGTACATGGTTTCTAATCGTCCGATACTTGCAATAGGCCCTCATGATTCTGATTTTTCAGAAATTATTACCGGAACTAATACTGGAGTATTCTTTACCTATACCGAAAAAGAAAAGTTGAAAAACCAAATTTCAGCCTATTATAATCAGTTTTTAGAAGGGAAGCTACAATCACACGGTATTGGATTACAAAAGTATTCTAGGAAGAATCTAACCAAGGATTTGGTTGCAATTCTAAATCAATAATATAAAGAGATAGTTTCGTGTCTCGTAACAATAAAGAATGGGAATAGTATTAAATCAATCATTAAAGAACACTGTAATTACCTATTTAGGTTTTGGTGTAGGCGCTATTAATACTTTGTATTTGTACCCGGTTTTTCTGGGTGCTACTTATTATGCTGTTGCTAATTATATTCTTTCGGCGGCGAATGTGATTATGCCGTTATTTGCCATTGGGATGCAAAACACCCTTGTTAAATATTATTCACAATATAAAACAGAAGAAGAGAGAGAACGATTTTTGTCCTTTACTGTTTTATTCCCCATACTATTATGTATTCCACTAGGGCTAATAGGCTTGTATTATTATGATGATATTATTTATTTTGTTTCCAAGAAAAATCCAGTAGTCAAAGAATTCATCTGGTTAATTCCATTTATAGGTCTTTGTATGGCTTATTTCGAAATTTTTTATGCTTGGGCAAGAGTGCATATGCATTCGGTTTTTGGGAATTTTATCAAAGAAGTAGGTTTGCGTATTTTTTCGCTTTTAGCATTGATTGGCGTTTATTTTAATTGGTTGACGGTGGTTGACTTTGTTTATATTACAGGTGCTATTTATTTTCTTGCACTAATTGTAACCATGTGGTATGCCTTCCGAATCAAACAGCCTAATTTTCAGTTTTCTATTCCTCAAAATGTAAAAGAAATTTTAGAATATACGTTTTATATTATTCTGTCGGGGAGTGTGGCTAATCTACTTTTGGATGGAGACAAAATTATGTTGAATCAATACATGCTGATTGATAACATTGCTTATTACTCTGTCGCGACTTATATTGCTTTAGTTATCTCAGTTCCTAGCCGTGCGATGCACCAAATTGTATATCCCATTACGGCCAAATTAATGCACGAAGACAAACATGATCAGTTAAATGATTTGTATAAAAAAACGTCGATAAACCTTCAGGTAGTTGGTGGTTTTGTGATGCTATGCATTTTTGTCAATATCGATCAACTATATGAGTTGGTACCTAAAGAATATAGTGGAGGTATAATCGTAGTATTTATGATTGGACTTTCTAAGTATTTTGATTTGATTTTAGGGAATAATAATGCTATTATTTTCAATTCTAAATATTACCGCATGGTGTTGTTTTTAGGATTGCTCTTAGTATTCTTGACAATAGCACTTAATATGTTTTTTATTCCACGTTATGGGATCATTGGATCTGCTTTTGCGACCTTATTATCAATTACGTTATATAGTTTGGCTAAATTATTATTTGTGGTCAAACGCATGCATTTGTATCCTTTTACAAAACAAACTATTTATTCAATTGTATTAACAACAATGGTTTTTATGGCGTTTTATTTTTGGGAATTCCCAATGTATCCATTGATTGCAATTGCATTGAAATCTATGATTGTAACCGTGGTTTATCTTTATCTTAACTATAAATTCACCATTTCACCCGAAATTAATGGGGTGATTGATGGACTTTTGAAAAAAATCAAAAAATAGTAGTTATTGGATTAAGTTTTTTTTTGTAATATCCTGTAATTAAGGATCTTACATAGTATTTAAACGTCTTCTGTAAGTGCATCGAGCATGCCTTTGAAAATAAATCCATGAAAGGGAAGAACAGCGTACCAATACAATCTTCCCAACAGTCCTAAAGGTCTGAAAGTAGCTGTTTGAACCAGTTTGTTTTCTTTGATTTTGAATTCAAGCCAAGCTTCACCAGGTAATTTCATTTCGGCATATAGCAATAGTCGACCTTCAGTCTTATTGGCATATAATATTCGCCAAAAGTCCAATGCATCTCCTACATTGAGTGAGTTTTTATTGGTACGACCACGGCGCAGTCCTACACCTCCAACTAATTTATCCATAAAACCTCTTGATTTCCAGAGCCAATTACCATAATACCAGCCGTTTGTGCCGCCGATACTCCAGATCTTTTCAATGCAGGCGTCTCTGTTTTTAATTACTTTTTCTCGGTTATCTATAAAACATCCATGAGAAGGAACATTGATGAAATCGGAAATTGTAATGTTAATTCCACTACTGATATAAGCATCTTTCCAACTAGAAACAATGGAGTTGCTATCAATTTTAAGGAATGCTTTCTCTAAAGATTCTCGATAGCCAAGTGGTTTTATTTCTAAAATGGTATTGAGGTCGTGATTTCGGCAAATTACTTCCACTTTCATACTATCCACTAAGGCGGCAGCTAATTTATAAGTTGTAGAGGTTACAAAATACAGCCAATAGGACGAAAGCTTAGGCGTCATTACAGGGACAATTATAATAGTTCGTTTTAAATGGCGAACATGGGCAAATTCCAATAACATCTCTTTGTACGTAAGAATATCAGGTCCACCGATATCAAAATTTTTGTCGAAGGTTTTAGGATGGAATATAGTTTGGGTCAAAAATGAGATTACATCAGTTACACCAATGGGTTGGCATTTAGTTTTTAACCATTTTGGAGCAATCATTATTGGAAGTTTTTCTACCAAATCACGGATAATTTCAAATGAAGCACTTCCAGAACCAATAATTATACCTGCTCGTAAAGCGGTAAAATGATAATTTCCTTTAGAAAGTAATTCCTCCACATTTTTTCGAGAAGTTAAATGAGAAGACAATTCGGATTCGTTTACAATACCACTCAAATAAACCAAATGTTGAACATTAGTATTGGCTAAAGCATTGCGGAAGTTGATTGCTGATTCCTGCTCCATTTCTTCATAATCTGAAGAAGCAGCCATAGAATGTACTAGATAATAAGCTCCATCTATGTCTGTTGGAATTCGTTCTAATGATTTTTTGTCTAAAAGGTCGATTTCTATAATAGTAATTTTATCCTGAATAGAAGTTGGAGGATGAAACCTTTTAGTGTCACGCACACAGCAAACCACTTCATGACCTGCTTCAATCAATGTGGGTAATATTCTTTTTCCAATGTATCCCGTGGCTCCAGTTAGTAGTATCTTCATAGATTATTGCATTTAGAATAGTGAGACTTATAAATTTAAGCAATCAAGAGCAGGAAATGGGTTTTTCTAGATAAAATATCAATAGCGTCCTAAACGTTTAAAAAATAAGTACAAAAAAGAGGGTTGAATTTTGTACCTCAAATTATCTTTGAGTTGCACAACAAAAACCCGCCCTCTTATGGCAAATATAACGCTGTTTTCTCAAATAATCTCAAAGTTAGACCGTTCGAAATTCAATAAAATAGTTTCCAAGAAAGAAACAGACAAGCATAATAAAGGATTCAACAGCTGGAATCACTTAGTTTCCATGCTTTTTTGTCAATTTGCAAAGAGTCAGTCTGTTCGAGATATTAGCAATGGACTTCGATCGGCATCAGGGAACCTAAATCATCTTGGAATAAATAAAGCTCCATCAAAGTCTTCGATAAGTTATCAAAACAAAAATCGCTCTCACGAACTTTTTAGAGATTATTATTTTGAACTGCTGCAAAGTTTAGGACAGCATCCTAGATTTAAGCAAGTTAAATTTAGAATTAAGTCAAAGATTTTTTTACTAGATTCAACTACAATAAGTTTGTGTCTAAGTTTGTTTGATTGGGCAAAATATAAGAGAGCCAAAGGAGCTGTAAAAATGCACACACTACTTGATTTTGATGGTAATCTCCCAGCTTATATTAACATCACTAATGGTAAAACGACAGATAACAAAGGGGCTTACGAGATTCTTCTATTAAAGGGCAGTGTGATTGTTGCTGATAGATTTTATAATGATTTCTCACTATTAAATATTTGGGACAGCAATGAGGTGTTTTTTGTAATTAGACATAAGGAAAATTTGCAATTCACAACAGTCAAAGAAAATGAGTTACCCGAAAATCGTCATCACCATATTATCAAAGATGAAATTATCGAATTAAAAAAAGCCCCTTCAAAATTAAAAGCCCCAAATAAGTTAAGAAGAGTATCTGTATGGAATGATGAAAATGGACAAGTAATCGAGCTGATTACTAATCAATTTCATTGGTCCCCCAATACTATTGGTGAATTATACAAGAGTAGATGGCAAGTGGAAATCTTTTTTAGAGACATTAAACAGTTACTGCATATCAAATCATTTATAGGAACATCTGAAAATGCAGTTATGATTCAAATATGGACAGCTTTGATTACCATTTTAATTCTAAAAGCTTTAAAAGCACAATCAAAATTTGATTGGTACTTGTCCAATCTAGTAGCTTTCATCAGATTGAATCTTTTTGTTAAAATTGACTTGCAAAAATGGTTAGATAAACCATTTGAAGAGCATATAGAACCTCCTCCTGATTACATACAAGGGGTTCTGTTTTAAAAAACTACGATTTCATTACCTAAACTCAATGAAATGGTCGGCTTTAGTATGCTTCAATTTTATTTAGGACAGGATTGATTTGAAGCTAATAAGTAATGTTATCTTGTTATTTCGTCATGATTTTTGTTCCATTTTGATAGAAAAATGTAACATCAATTAATTTATTGTTTTTATATATTTTTTGAGAACTTTTTTGACCTGTTTCGTAAAAATCAGTTGAACGTAGTAAAACTCCTTTTTCATAAAGTAAATCCGTTTCTTTTTTTCCGTTTCGATAATATTTATACGATAGTCCGTTTTTTTTATGGTCTTCTAAATTATGTAAATAATTTACTTTCCCATTTTCGTAGTATGATTTTACAATTTGAGTTTGAGCATCTACAATAAATAATTCGCTTTCTAATCGACCGCTTTTACTAAAACGTTTGCCGATTCCTTCCTCATTATTAGATTCTAGCTTTTTTTCTCCAGTTTCATAAAAACCGATGGTTCTTTCTAATTTTCCTTTAGAATAGTTTTTCTCTAATTCTAGTTTCCCATTTTTATAATACTGTTCAGCAACACCTTCTTTTATACCATTTTGATAGGGGTATTTGCATTTTAGTTCTCCTGTTTCATAATAAGTTTTTAACCCGACTATTATGCCGGTTTGGTACATCCAATCATATTCTAATTTTCCACTTTTATAATATTGCTTACTGCTTCCATTTCTTTTTCCGTCAGTATATGCATGCTGAATTCTTTTTTCACCAGTATCATAAAGGCCTATTCCAGAAATTAAAATTCCATTTTCATAGGTCCACTCATATTCTTTTTTTCCATTTTTATAAAATTGCTTACTGGTGCCGTGTCTTTTTCCCTCGCTATATGGATGTTGGATTTTAATTTCACCAGTATCGTAAAAACCATTTGTGGAAATTAGTATACCATTGTCATAGATTGAATTGTAGGTTGTTTTTCCGGTTTGGTTATATTGTTTTGCAATTCCGTTAACACGTCCGTTTTTGTAGAAGTATTCAGTTTTCTTTTCTCCAGTTTCATAATATGCTTTGAAATTTACAATCAAATCATTTTCATAGAGCCATTCTTGTTCGATTTTTCCGCTTTTATAATATTTTCTTGTTAGGCCATTTTTTTTTCCATTTTCAAACAAGTATTCATTTTTCTTCTCCCCTGTATCATAATAGCTAATTGCATTTACTTGTTTGCCTTTTTCGAAAAGGCGTTCCATCTCTATTTGACCATTTACGTAGTATTGATTAGAAAAACCATCGGTGATACCATTTACGTACTTACTATCATATTTTAATTCACCACTTTCATAAAAACCAGTGTTACTTAATAAAACGCCATTTTTGTTAACCCATTCTACTTCTGTTTTTCCACTTTTATAAAATTGTCTTGAAATACCATCTAAAACACCATTTTTATAAGAACAATCTGTTTTTTTTTCTCCCGTAGGATAAAAAGATTCTATATGGCTGGTTTTTTTAGAAAGTAATGGTGTTCCTTGGATATCGATAACTTTAAATTTTGATAATTCTCCGGCGGTATAAAATGAAGAATTATTTTCTTCTTCTTTTATTTCTTCTACATCTTGATTTTCAAGAAGGACTTGTGATTGAAGATGAGTAGCGAAGAGTAGTGAAAAGCTTAAAACAAACCATTTTTTCATAATAAAGGAAATGATGAATTAAAATATTTTATGATTATTCGTACTAAAGTATTCTTTTTTCTTTATTAAAAAAATAAATATTATTTTGATTTGTAGTGATGAACCAATTTTGTAGTTTTTTGAAAGATATTTTGTAGCTAAAGTAGTAAGTGGTAAAAAGTACTTTGTTGAACTCCAATAGAGTTATAGACTAGGGACTCTATTTGGATTTCGGTTGCACCTCAAAGAGTTTGTTGCTAGATTAAGATGATTTTGAAGAATTTAATCAATGGCAGTTTTATTCGCAATTGATCCATCCAGACTGTCAGTTCCTAGTACAACAAATCCCTGCACTATAAGAGTAACGAGGTTTAGTTAGAAAAAAATAAATGTTTTTAAGGTACTATAGGATTAGAACAACTTCATTAATTCTTGTGGATGTTCAATCAGTGATTGCGCTCCAGTCGCCACTAATTCTTCTTTAGGTCTAAATCCCCAAAGCACTCCCACGGCATAGAATTGTGCATTGACCGCCGTTTCCATATCAACTCCGCTATCGCCAACATACACAACTTCGTTTGGATGAGCACCCAGTTTTTCAGCCATTTGTAAGGCTACTGTTGGGTTTGGTTTTTTAAATTCTTCTACGCTTAGTCCTTGAATAATTTCAAAGTAGTTCGGGAATATAGCAGTTGCAATTTTTTTTGTCAAATCATCTGATTTATTTGAAAGCACTGCCAACTTTAAACCGCGGGCTTTCAATTGGTCAAGCATTTGAGTAATTCCGTCAAATGGCTTTGTTGACAGCGTGCAATCACGACTATAAATAGCCATCATTTCGTTATAGCAACGATCAATCTCGGCCTCATTTTTGGCAAGTTCGGGCAGTGCTCTAGCAACGGTAGTTCTTAGTCCACTGCCAATGAAAAAATTATAAGCCTCGTAATCATGGGTAGGGTAATTACTATTTTTTAATACGATGTTGGCCGCATTACCGATATCTTCTAGAGAATTAACTAAGGTTCCGTCCAAGTCAAAAATTACTGCTTTGTAGTTCATTATTTCGATATTAATTTTTCTTTCAAATACTTTGCAGTGACTGATTTTTTATTTTTTATGATTTCTTCTGGAGTTCCTTCAGCCAATAATTGACCACCGTTTTCACCACCTTCAGGGCCTAAATCAATAATATAATCGGCACATTTGATTAGGTCGAGGTTATGTTCAATCACTAAAATCGAATGTCCTTTTTCGATTAAGGCATCAAAAGAAGCCATGAGTTTCTTAATATCATGAAAATGCAGACCTGTTGTAGGTTCGTCAAACACGAATAGTGCTTTCTCTTTTGTGGCGCCTTTAACCAAGAAAGAAGCGAGTTTGATTCGTTGAGCTTCACCACCAGATAAAGTAGAAGAGGATTGTCCTAATTGCACATAACCTAATCCCACATCTTGAAGTGGTTTTAGTTTTTGAGTGATTTTTGCTTGTTTGTTTTTTTCAAAAAAAGCAACTGCATCGTCGATTGTTAGGGTCAAAATATCATGAATGTTCTTACCTTCAAATTGCACTTCTAAGACCTCTTTCTTAAAACGTTTTCCACTGCATGTTTCACATGGCAATTGTACATCGGCCATAAAAACCATTTCGACATTAATCGAACCTTCACCGCTACAAGTTTCACAACGACCAGCATCTACGTTAAAAGAGAAATGTTTAGGCAAATACCCTCTTAATTTGGATAACTTTTCCTTGGAATACAAATCCCGAATATCATCATACGCTTTGATATAGGTCACTGGATTGGAACGGGAACTCCGTCCAATAGGGTTTTGATCTACGTATTCAATATGTTTGATATGTGAAAAAGAACCAGTAATATCGGTAAATTGTCCTGCTTTTTCGCCTGCGTTATCCAGTTTCTTTTGCATCGCTGGAAAAAGAATTTTCTTTACTAACGTACTTTTTCCACTTCCTGAAACTCCCGTAATCACGGTTAAAACATCGAGTGGGAATTTGACATTAATATTTTGCAAATTATTTTCACGAGCACCAATAATTTCGATAAAATTCTTAAATGGACGACGTTTTTTTGGAATTTCAATCGCTAAATCACCGTTGAGGTATTTAGCCGTAAGTGAAGTCGATTTTAATATTTCATCATAAGTGCCTTGAGCCACTAAATGTCCACCAAAAGTTCCCGCTTCAGGACCAATGTCGATAATCATATCAGCGGCTTTCATAATATCCTCGTCGTGCTCTACGACAATAACCGTATTCCCCAAATCTCGTAGAGACAACAACACCTTAATCAATCGTTCCGAATCTTTTGGGTGTAAACCAATACTAGGTTCATCCAAAATATACATCGAACCTACTAAACTACTTCCTAATGAAGTGGCCAAGTTGATACGTTGTGATTCTCCACCGGAAAGGGTAGCTGAATTTCGGTTTAATGTTAGGTAACTCAATCCTACTTCGGTCAAGAAGGACAAGCGATTGTTTATTTCGATAAGTAATCGTTTGGCGATTTGTTTTTCGTAAATATCAAGGTCTATTTTTTCGAAAAAAGCAACCAAATGCTTAATCGGTAAATCCACTAACTCTGATACTGTTTTACCGTTTATTTTGACATAATTGGCTTCTTCTCTTAAACGTTTCCCTTTGCAGGCCGTACATTTTGTTTTGCCACGGTAACGCGAAAGCATCACACGATTTTGGATTTTATAATTTTTGGCTTCTAATTCTTTAAAGAAATCGTTTAGCCCTTGAAAAAAGCTATTTCCGGTCCAAATCAGTTCTTTTTGTTCGTTTGAAAGTTCAAAATGAGGCTTGTGAATCGGGAAATCAAATTTATAAGCGTGTTTGACTAGTTCATCTTTGTACCAACTCATGCTTTCTCCTCTCCAAGGATAAATGGCACTTTCGTAAACAGATAATGAAGTATTAGGAACAACCAAATCAGCATCAATCCCGATGATGTTTCCGTAGCCTTCGCATACAGGACAAGCTCCGTATGGGTTATTGAAACTGAATAAATGAACATTAGGTTCTAGAAATGGGATACCATCTAGCTCGAAATTATTAGAATAACTAAATCGTTCTTTAGTTTTCACTTCTTGTAAATAACAAAAGCCTTTCCCTTCAAAAAATGCCGTTTGCACCGCGTCAGATAGTCGATTGTAGAATTCTTCTTCGTCCTTGACAACAATTCTATCAATAATCAGTAGAATTTCTTTTTTGGCTAATTTAGCTGGTAATTCGTCCAAACGCACCATTTCGTTATCAATCAAAACACGAGCAAAACCTTGTTGCAACAAGGCATTTAGCTTATCTTCTAATTTTCGATTTTTTTCTAGAAAAATTGGAGCAACGAGTAACCATTTGCTATTGGGTTCAAAATTTTTTACGGCATTGACCACATCGGTCACGGTATTTTTCTTCACTTCCAGCCCAGAAACAGGAGAGTAGGTACGTCCAATACGGGCAAACAATAATTTGATATAATCGTAAATTTCAGTTGAGGTTCCTACGGTAGAACGTGCATTTGTCGTGTTTACTTTTTGCTCAATGGCAATAGCAGGTGCGATACCTTTAATATATTCAACTTTGGGTTTGTCTAATCGTCCCAAAAATTGACGTGCATAAGACGACAGACTTTCTACATAACGACGTTGTCCTTCGGCATACAAAGTATCAAAAGCCAAACTGGATTTCCCAGAACCTGAAAGCCCTGTAATCACCACCAATTTGTTCCGTGGAATGGCCACATCAACATTTTTAAGGTTGTGTACTTGAGCACCTTTGATAATGATATTTTTCTTTGGGTCTAATGTAGAAAGGTCAACTTGCATAAAAAAAGGAAATTTTCACAAAAGTAAGCATTTTTGAACAGAGAATGAGGGTTGAACAAATCCTAAATTTGGTTAAAATTCACAGTTTTTGACTATATTATGGCGACTTTGGTTTTGTATAGTTTTTATGTTCGGGATTTTTATCAACTAATATGATTAAGTTATAAATTTACACTAACCCAAAAATATGATCCTTTGAAAACAAAAATCACACTTTTATTTTTTATCCTTTTTTCAACGGTTTTCTCTCAAGACTTACCACCAATTGTACAGTACGCTCCTAATAGTTATGGAGCAGGAAACCAAAATTGGATGATTTCCCAAGATCAAAACCAATTTGTTTTTTTTGCTAATAATGAAGGATTATTAGAATTTAATGGTGCCAATTGGCGATTGTATCCATCACCGAATGAAACCATCATTAGATCTGTAAAAGTTATTGGTGATAAAATTTATACTGGTAGCTATATGGAATTTGGTTTTTGGACACGAAAAACAGATGGTTTATTACAATATTATTCTTTGAGTAAGTATATAAAATCAAAAATATTAGATGATGAACAGTTCTGGAATATCTTAAATTATGATCACTGGGTGATTTTTCAATCCTTGAACAGGATTTATATTTTCGATACAAAAAAAGGAAGTTTCAAGATTATAGCTCCAAGTTCAAATATAATTAAATCATTTCGAACAGATTCTGCTATTTATTATCAAACACATAACGAAGGATTGTATGAAATAGAAGCAGGTAAAAGCAAGTTAATAGCCAGTCAATCACGCTTGAAAAATAATATGATCATCAATATTTTCTCAAAAGAAAACGGACTTTTATTAGCTACCCAAACGAATGGTTTTTATAAATTATCGGGCTCCGTTTTATCCAAATATACAACTGATATTGATGTTAGTTTAGATCAAGGTAGTGTATATAGCTGTGAGTTACTTTCAAGCGGTATCGCAGTAGGAACGGTATCCAACGGGATTTTTATTTTATCGAATGAAGGGAAGTTGAAATACCATATTTCACAACGCAAAGGATTAAGCAATAATACTGCTTTGTCATTATTTGAAGATAGTGGGAAAGATCTTTGGGTGGGTCTTGATAACGGAATCAATTGTATTAATTTAAAATCGCCTATTCAAAGTTTTGTAGATGATTCGGGAGTTTTGGGTACCGTTTATGCGTCACAATTATATAAAGGAAAGCTATATGTGGGTACGAATCAAGGATTATTCTATAAAACCTATCAAAGTAACGAAGAATTTCAGTTTATAAAAGGGACTAAAGGACAGGTTTGGAGCTTGTTTATAAACGATAATACTTTGTTTTGTGGACATGATAGAGGAACTTTTATATTAGAAAACGGACTTGCACAATATATTTTTTCTAAATCGGGTACTTGGAAGTTTGCACCCGTTCCAGGAAATAAAAATCTTTTGATACAAGGGAATTATTATGGTTTGACTGTTTTAGAAAAACAGAATAATCAGTGGCATTTTCGAAATAAAATCGCTGGTTTTGATTATTCGACTAAGTATTTTGAGATTACCAAAAACTTTGAGATTTACGTAAGCCATGAATACAAAGGTGTTTTTAGGTTGGAAACAGATGAAAAACTTCAAAAAATAAAGAAGACAATCACTTATGAAAATCCAACAAAAGGTAAAAATGCTAGTTTGGTACAATTCAATAATACGATCTATTACGCTTATAAAGAGGGGGTTTTTAAACTCAATAACAAAACAAAAGAATTCGAAAAAGAACCTTTGTTGAGTTCGGTTTTTGAAAAAGACGAATATACTTCTGGTAAAATGATTGTAGATCGTTCTAATAAAATATGGTTGTTTTCTAAGAATTATATTAATTATTATACGGAAAATAAATTGAGTAATCAGCTCAAACAAAATAGTATTCCTATTCCAGTATCACTGACTAATTCGATGTTGGGGTATGAAAATATTACGCAATTGTCGCCATCGACTTATTTTTTTGGTACTACCGATGGGTATTATACAATGAATATTAATGAATTGGCTTTTGAGAATTATAAAGTATCGATTACTAATATTAGTAGCTATGCATTGAATGAACCCATGAATACCAATGCAATAAAAGTGGAAGGTAGGTTTTCTCATGATGAAAATAATATTTCTTTGTTTTATACTGTTCCAGAATATGATAAATACATAAATGCAGAATACCAGTATATCCTTGAAGGATATCAAGACAAATGGAGTGATTGGAATGTGAAATCATCTGTTAATTTTAAGAACTTGCCCTCTGGAGATTATATCTTTAAGGTTAAAGCAAAATTTGCCAATTCTAATTTAGACAATGCTGTCGTGTATGCTTTTAAGATTTTAAAACCATGGTATGGTACTAATTTAGCCATTATAATCTATTTTCTATTGAGTGTTATACTAGTTCGATTGTTTCATAAAGAATACAACCAGTATTATCAAAGGCAAAAAGAAAAGCTAATTGAAGAGAATAATGTATTGTTAGAAATAAAAGAATTAGAAAACGAACAACAATTAATGCGTATTAAAAACGAACAGTTGTCTCAAGATGTTGATGATATCAATAAAGAATTAGCTGCTTCCACGATGAGTTTGAATAGCAAAAATGAATTGCTAGCGTTTATACAAGAAGATTTAAAGAACACCACTGAAAGTGAAAGTAGAAGTATCAAGTCGGTAATTTCTACTATTAATAAAAACATAACAGGCAAAGATTCCTGGAGTGTTTTCCAAGAAGCTTTTGATAATACGGACAAAGATTTTTTGAAAAAAATGAAGGAAGCTCATCCTTCATTAACGGCTAATGATTTGCGATTATGTGCGTACCTGCGATTGAATTTATCATCAAAAGAAATTGCCCCTTTGTTAAATATTTCCGTTCGATCTGTGGAGATAAAAAGGTACCGTTTGCGTAAAAAAATGGATTTATCGCATGAACAAGGACTCGTAGAGTATGTTTTGACTGTATAGGTAGTACAAAAAAGACATAAAAAACTATACATCACCACAACATTAACAAAACGTTGTGGTTTTTTTATTTTCATTAACAACTGTAAAAAGTTCTGTTTGTCTAGTGTTTTAGCTCTTTTGTTGTGATATTGTTAGTGAATTATTGTTTTTTTTACACTGTATGTTTTTTGTAAAGGTTATTTTTAAGGATTTAGGACTTTGCTTGACTAATTTTATAATTCACAAAAACTTAACTAATTATGAAATCAAATTATCTATTAATTGTCTTTCTAATGTTTTCTGTTTTGGGTTTTTCTCAAGGCTTTGACATCGGAGGGGTTGTAAAAGAAAAAAGTTCGGGTTTATCAATACCTGGAGTTAACATTCAAATAAAGAATACCAATATAGGTACCTCGACCGATTTTGATGGGAAGTATACTTTAAAAGGAATTCCATCAGGATCAGTTGTTATCTTTAGTTTTATTGGGTATAAAACTTTTGAATATAAAGTTACTTCTTCTAATAAAAGCATGACTGTGTCATTACAAGAAGACGCAAAAAGTTTAGAGGAGGTTATTGTAATTGGGTATGGTGCTCAGAAAAAAAAGGAAATTACCGGTGCAGTATCTGTAGTAGATAGTAAAACATTGGAAATTTTAAAACCTGTTAAAATTGAGCAAGCCTTACAAGGAACTGTTTCGGGAGTAAATGTAACTACTACTTCTGGATCACCTGGTGCAGGATTAGATATCCGTATCAGGGGTATTGCTACTAATGGTAACAATGCACCATTGACTATTATAGACGGATACATTGGTGAATTGGGATTATTAAATCCAAATGATGTAGAAACAATTACTGTATTGAAAGATGCACAAGCGGCTATTTATGGTTCTGCTGCTGCAAATGGAGTTATTTTAGTAACTACCAAAATGGGTAAAAAGAATTCTAAGGCAAAAATCACTTTCAATTCGTATGTTGGTTTTCAAGAAGCATCTCGCACTTTACCAACTCTTAATGCTACAGAATACGCTTTACTACTTAATGAGAGTTATGCAAACAGTGGAAATGCATTACCATTTACAAATTTAAGCGGTCTTAGTAAAGGGACCAAATGGCAAGATCAAATCCTTACTAAAGGGGTGCCGCTTATTAGTCATGATATTAACTTTTCTGGTGGATCAGACAAAATTACTTATTCTGTAAGTGGATCGCATTTGGACCAAGAAGGTATCGTTGGTGGTGCTAAATCAGGATTTTTAAGAAACACTGCTAGAGTATCCTTAGGAGCTGATGTTACGGATAAATTAAAATTAAAAACGAATGTCATTTATACTTATTTCAATAGAAAGACTTTACCAGAAAACGGTAATGCTTCTGTTCTTTTGAATGCGGTAAATTCACCGTCTACTCTTACTCCTTATGATACCAATGGGGACTTTACTGTTTTTCCAGGAGGTTCTTTGGGTAACGAAATGATTAACCCATTGGCTCAAATTGCCAATTCATACAATGATTTTAATTTCAAACAAATCAGTGGAAACTTTGGATTGGACTACAAATTCACACCAGCCTTTGTTGTAAGTAGTACCATTGGATTTAAATCTGCTAATAGTGAGTCTAAGTCATTTTCAAAATTACTTAATTACGGAAGTGGTAAAGTATTCAATACGACAAGAAGTTCTGTTTCACAAAATGCGGTGAATGATAATAATTATTCTTTCGATTTATACGCAACTTATACCAAAACAATTGCCGAAAATCACAAGTTAGTAGGGGTTGTTGGTAATACAATTTATAAAGAATACGGAAACGGATTGTTTGCAACAGGTTATGACGTTCCTAATAATTCATGGGATTTTGCAGATATCGCTTTGGCAAATGGAGCGCCTGCTGCGGGTACAATTCCAGTAGGGTCGTATGTTTATGATGAAAGAAGACTTTCTTATTTTGGAAGATTACAATATGATTACAAAGGGAAATACCTTTTGTCAGCAATGATGCGTCGTGATGCGTCAACTAAATTTGGACCTGGTAATAAAGTAGGTTATTTTCCTTCTCTTACTGCAGGTTGGATAATTTCGGACGAAGGATTTTTTGGAGAGTCCGCTAGAGTAAATTTCTTGAAATTAAGAGGAAGTTATGGCGTAGTAGGTAATGATGCAATCCCAACGAATGGGTATCTTTCTCAACTAACTGGTGAAGCTACTTATGTGTTTGATGGAGCTTTAGTAAATGGTCGTGCTACAGGTCAAATTCTAAATCCAAATCTTAAATGGGAAGAGGCTAAGAAATTTGATGTTGGTTTGGACATGAATTTATTCAACAATAAAATAACAATTGTAGCGGATTATTTTATTGACACAAGAGCTGATTTATTGATTCCAGGGATCCCTGTTTCAGGAATATTAGGTGGGCAAGCTCCTGGAGCTTCTAATCCTACTATTAATGCTGGAACAGTAAAGAATACAGGTCTTGAATTTGCTGTAAACTATAGTAATAAGTTTTCAGATAATTTTAAAATGAGTCTTGGATACAACGTTACTTTTCTTAAGAACAATGTGACCGAAATTATTGGAGCTGATTTTATCGAAGGCGGTACTTTTGGTGTTGGTCAATTGGCGCCATCAAGAATGCAGGCAGGTCAGCCAATAGGTTATTTTTATGGTTTGAAAACTAATGGGATATTTCAAAACCAAAAAGAAATAGATGATGCTCCAGATCAAACTGATTTAGGAACAAAAGCATCTCCTGGAGATATTCGTTTTGTGGATACAAATGGGGATGGTAAAATTACTACTGATGATAGAACGAATATTGGTGATCCAATACCAGAGGCAACAATGGGATTCAATCTTCAATTAAACTACAAAGCACTTGATTTTTCAATGTACACTTTTGCTTCAATAGGAAACAATATGGTGCGCAACTACGAAAGTATTTCACCTGATGCCAATCGTTTGACTTATGTTTTGGATAGATGGACTGGTGAAGGGACTAGTAATTCAGTACCAAGAGTGACTACCGCTGCAACTACCAATAAATTGTTTTCTGATTATTTTGTTGAAGATGCTTCTTATGTGAGAATCCAAAGTTTGCAATTAGGATACACTTTGAACTCTCGTTTTTCAGAAAAAGCGGGTATCACTAAATTAAGATTGTATGCAGGTGTAAATAATCTTTATACGTTCACAAAATACAAAGGATTTGATCCAGGTGCCTCTAGTGGTGCTCCAATAGGTGGTGGAATCGATGATGGTTTCTATCCTATTCCAAGAACCTATTTGGTGGGTTTAAACATTAATTTTTAATTTGAAATAAAATGAAAATATATATATTTATTACAATCGCAAGCGTAGCACTTTTCTCAACAGTGGTCACTTCATGTAGCGATGATTTTGTTGATCGTCCTGTAGCTTATTCTATAGATTCTGAGAATTATTTTAATTCTAAAACAGATTATGACAATGCTTTAATTGGAGCTTATGACGCTCTACAAACCACTTTTGTAAATGTGCTTTTGGGAGAAATAGCCTCTGACAACACCTTTGCTGGAGGAAACAGTCCAACCGATGTAATTGGATACCAACAGATAGATCAGATGATACATTCACCCGTAAATGCTGAAACCAAAAAAATATGGGAGTGGATGTTTGCAGGTGTTCAAAGATGCAATTACATTCTCGAATTTAAAGACAAAACTAATTTTGTAGGTAAAGAACAAATTATTGCTGAAGCCCGTTTTTTAAGAGCTTATTATCATTTTGAATTAGTTAAATGGTTTGGAGGAATTCCATTGAACGGAGATGTTCGATTTGTTCCTGGTGATGAAAAGTCAGTTCCTCGTGCTACAACGGCTGAAGTGTATGCTGAAATTCAGAAAGATTTAATTTATGCAGCAGATAATTTATCGGCTGTTCCCTCTCAAAAAGGGAGAGCGACAAGTGGATCAGCTCTAGCTTTGCTTGGAAAAGCTTATTTGTATGATAAAAAATACGATGAAGCAGCTGCTACATTTGATAAATTGATACTAACAGGAAATTATCATCTTGTAAAAACTACAGATTTAACAACACAACAAATAACGGCAGGATTAACTCCTTACGGAAGCATTTTTGAAGCGGAAGGTGAAAATGGACCTGAATCTGTTTTTGAAATTCAGTACACTGATGTTGAAGGTGGTTCTTATGGCTACATGCAAGCCATTGAAGGGAATGTAGCTGTTGGTTTTGCCGGTCCTTTTGGATACGAAGGCCCTGTTTTTGCTGATGGTAACAATTTTAATCTTCCAACTCCTAAAATAGTGAATGCATTTGAAGTAGGTGATTCTAGAAAACCAGTCACAATTTTGGATATGGTAGCATGGATAGCTCAAAACCCAGGGACTAAGTATACTAAGCAAAATCAAGATACAGGGTTTTTTAATAGGAAATACATCCCTAGAACTAGAAGAGCAGAAGCTGCTGGAGATGTTAAATTGACGAGTCCAAATAACTATAGAGCGATTCGTTATGCTGATGTACTGTTGATGGCTGCAGAGGCTCATAATAAAAGTAAAATAGTGAATGATGCTAAAGCTAGGATCTATTTAAACGAAGTTAGAGCAAGGGCTTTTGGTGATAATAATCATGAAATTACATCTTCAGGTCCCGCTTTATATGATAAGATTTTAGAGGAAAGAAGAGTAGAGCTAGCAGGTGAAGGTATTCGTTTCTTTGATTTAGTTCGTACGGGTAAAGCAGGTCAAGAAATACCAGGCTTTACTGTTGGCAAAAACGAATTGTTTCCAATTCCAATAGAAGAAATACAGTTTGCTAAAGGAAACTGGAAACAAAATCCTAACTATAATAATTAGTACTATGAAAAATATAAAAAACATAAAATATATAACAAGTCTTATTGTGGCGGCTATTATTTTTAGTTGCTCTACAGAGAACGATCTAATTAATTTAGATGCACTAGGAGCTCCAACTAATATTTCGGCTTTGACCACTGTAACACAAGATAATACTGGAAAAGTAACTTTTTCACCACTAGGAGAAGGAGTTGCTCAATTTGAGATTTATTTTGGAGATGATACTACGGCTCCTGTATATGTAGGTCCAGGAGGCACAATAGATCATACTTACAAAGAAGGTGTTTATGATGCCAAAATCATAGGAACTACCCTGAATGGTAAAAAAACAGAAACCATTCAACGCGTAATGGTCTCTTTTAAAGCACCAGAAAATTTAGTTGTGACTATCGAAAATGATTTGCAAGTTTCTAAAAAAGTAAATGTAAAAGCTACTGCTGATTTTGCGTTGTTTTATGATGTTTATTTTGGAGAAGCTGGGAAACCAGATCCAGTAAGCGCTAATAATGGTGAATCAGTTTCCTATACATACCAAAATGCAGGGGTGTACACTATTAGAGTTGTTTCTAAAAGTGCAGCAATTAAAACAACTGAATTTACAAAACAGTTTACTGTTACTGTAGTAAATAAACCATTTGCTTCAGCACCAACACCTCCTAACAGACAATCAGCAGATGTGATTTCTATTTATAGTTCAAAATACACCAATGTCGCAGGTACAAATTTCTTCCCAGATTGGGGACAAGGTGGTCAAGGTAGTAGTTGGGCAGAATTTGATTTGAATGGAGACAAAATGTTGAATTATATCAAATTAAGTTACCAAGGTATTGCCTTAGCTGATAATACTTCAATTGATGTATCGGGAATGGAATTCATTCACATGGATGTTTGGACTGCTGATTTAGAGAAAATAGAGACGTTTTTAATCAGTAAAACAAGTGGTGAAAAGCCTGTTATCAAAAGTTTAGTGGCTAATCAATGGACATCAATTGACATTCCAATGGCAGCTTTCACAAGCCAAGGTTTAACTGTTGCTGATATTTTTCAATTGAAATTTGTTGGAACTCCCTGGGCAACTGGAAGTGTATTTATAGATAATATTTATTTTTATAAAACGCCTTCTGCGTTAGTTGCATTGCCACTTGATTTTGAAAGCACGACACTTACTTATCCGTGGTCAGGTTTTGGAGCGGCTGATTTTAGTGGGATTCCTGTATCTGTAGTTGCTAATCCTGATAAAACAGGAAATAACACATCGAATAAAGTAGTAAAAATTGAAAAACCATCTGGAGCACAAGTTTGGGCTGGAGCTAGTTTAGGTCTTGATTCAACAATTGATTTCAGTAAAGGGACCAAAGTTAAAGTTACTGTTTGGTCACCAAAAGTAGGCGCTAAGATTTTGTTTAAAACCGAAGTATCAGGTTCACCAAAAGATGGAAATGGTAACCCAACCGTTTTTGTTGAGGTCGAAGCAACTACTACAGTTGCCAATTCTTGGCAAGTACTCACTTTTGATCTTACAAATCCAACTGCTGGTACATTTAGCACAGCTAATAAATACGATACAGTGATTTTGTTTCCTGATTTTGGCGTAAACGGTACAGGAGCGATCTACTATTTTGATGATATCAAACAATCTAACTAAAACATACAAGATGAAAAATATATTTATAAATACAATTGCCATTTTAACATTGCTGTTGATGGTTAATTGTTCCAAAGATGATTATTCTTTTGGATCTATAGCTGCCCCTAGTAACTTATCGGTAACTTATGAAATAATAGGAAAAACGACAGAGACGCCTAATGGTGACGGTTCAGGAAAAGTAAAACTTATTGTGAAAGCTGATGATGCTATTTCATATAAATTGATTTTCCCTGATGGTTCGTCAGAAAATGCTCCAAGTGGTATTTATCAAAAACTATTTACAAAAGTTGGATTGAATACGTATACTGTTACTGTGATAGCATCAGGTAAAGGTGGTATTACCTCTACTACAACTGCGGAAGTTACTGTATTAAGTACCTTCAGTGACGATCAAGCAGTGGCTTTTTTATCAGGTGGAACTTCCAAAAAATGGTATTTTTCTGCTTCCGAAAAAGGACATTTAGGAGTTGGACCGAATAGTGCTAATACTGCTGAAAATTACTATCCACATTGGTACCAAGCAACTGCTTTTGAAAAAGCGGGTGCATCAAGCAGTAGTTGTTTGTATGACAATGTACTTACCTTCTCAATGGTAGGGGATCAATTAAAATATAGTTTAGACAATGGAGGAAGAACTTTCTTTAATGCTGACTATTTAAGTGTTGGTGGTGGATCAGGTACAGAAGACGCCTGTCTAGATTATGCTGTTTCAGGTACTAAATCGGTTGTTTTAAGTCCTTCGGAGTCAGTAGTGACGAAAAATCCAGATGCTGCAACTCAAACAAGAGGTACTTTAATGACTTTCTCTGGTGGTGGATTTATGGGGTATTATATTGGACAAAGCAGCTATGAAATATTATCTATTACTGATAACAGAATGGTCGTAAGAGCAGTAATGGGAGGAAATGCTGGTGTTGCTTGGTACCATACTTTTACGACTACAAAACCAACACAAGTTGTGGCTGCTGTTGATTACACTAATTTAGTATGGTCTGACGAGTTCAATACTGATGGTGCTCCAGATACTGCAAAATGGACCTATGATTTAGGAACAGGTAATAATGGTTGGGGAAACAACGAAAAACAAACGTATACTAGTAATTCAGAGAATGTGGTTGTTTCTGGTGGAAATTTAAAAATTACTGCCAAAAAATCAGGTAGTGATTATACTTCGGCTCGTTTAAAATCCGAAGGAAAATACAAGTTCACTTATGGTAAAGTAGAGGTAAGAGCTAAATTACCTTCTGGTGGAGGTACTTGGCCAGCAATCTGGATGTTAGGTTCAGATTATGCAACCAATACATGGCCAGGTTGTGGAGAAATTGATATAATGGAACACAAAGGAAATGAACAAAATGTTATTCACGGAACCTTACATTATCCAGGGAATTCTGGAGGGAATGGTAATGGTAAAACAACGACTATTGCAAATGCTTCGACTGAATTTCATGTGTATAAAACCATTTGGAGTCCAGCATCAGTAAAAATTTATGTAGATGATGTGTTGTTTCATACCGTTGCAAATAACAATAGCTTACCATTCAATAAAGACTTTTTTATGATTCTAAATGTAGCCATGGGAGGAAGTTTTGGTGGTACTATTGATACTGCTTTCACTCAATCTTCTATGGAGATTGATTATGTAAGAGTGTATCAATAATCGAATTAAAAATGAAATCAAAAGGTCGGATTTATTTCGGCCTTTTAAATTAAAAAAATAGAAAATGAGAAAATTAAAAATAGTATCATTTGTCTTTTCTACTATTGTTGTAATCAGTTGTAGCCAAAAAATCATTCAGCCAAAAGTTGCTTTTTCTCCAATGAATAGTTTGGAGACCAAAGTAGATTCAGTTTTGAAGTTGATGACATTAGAAGAGAAAATAGGACAACTCAATCAATACAATGGTTTTTGGGAAATTACCGGACCAACTCCAAAGGAAGGACAAGCTGCTAAAAAATATGCCGATTTAAAAAACGGATTGGTAGGTTCGATGTTAAATGTTAAAGGTGTAAAAGACGTTAGAGCATTGCAAAAAATTGCGGTGGAAGAAACCCGTATGGGAATCCCATTACTCTTTGGGTTTGACGTTATTCATGGGTATAAAACGATAAGCCCCATTCCATTAGCCGAAGCGGCGAGTTGGGATATGATTGAAATCAAAAAATCTGCAGCTGTGGCGGCTGAAGAAGCTGCTTCAGTTGGACTCAACTGGACATTTGCACCCATGGTAGATATTGCTCGTGATGCCCGTTGGGGCCGTGTGATGGAAGGAGCCGGAGAAGATCCTTATCTAGGTAGTCAAATCGCAATTGCTCGTGTACAAGGTTTTCAAGGCGATAATTTAAAAGCAAAAAATACTATTTTGGCTTGCGCCAAACATTTTGCAGGGTATGCTTTTGCCGAATCAGGGCGTGATTATAATACCGTTGATGTAGGGGAATCTACTTTGCAAAATATTGTTTTCCCTCCGTTTAAAGCTGCTTTGGATGCAGGTGTGCGCACGTTTATGAATTCTTTTAATGAACTGAACGGAATTCCAGCAACCGGAAACAAATACTTGCAAAGACAAATCTTAAAAGACGAATGGAAATTTGATGGTTTTGTAGTTTCTGATTGGGGTTCAATTAACGAAATGATTGCACATGGTTATGCAAAAGACAATAAACATGCTGCCGAAATTGCGATCAATGCAGGTTCAGACATGGATATGGAATCCAGTGCTTATGTTGCTCATTTATCCGAATTGGTTAAAGAAGGAAAGGTCAAAGAAAGCTTGATTGATGATGCTGCTAGAAGAATTTTGAAAGTAAAATTTGAACTAGGTCTATTTGATAATCCTTATTTGTACTGCGACGAAAACTATGAGAAAGAAACAGTAGGAAAACCAGCGTTTCAGGAAGCCGTTTTGGAAATGGCCAAAAAATCAATCGTATTGTTGAAAAATGAAAGAGAGCTTTTGCCACTTAAAAAATCAGGACAAAAAATTGTTGTTATTGGTGCTTTGGCCAATGATAAAACGAGTCCTTTAGGTAGCTGGCGTATTGCCGCTGATGATGAAACTGCAGTTTCATTGTTGGAAGGATTGCAAAAATATAAAGGAAATAACCTGTCTTATGTAAAAGGAGCTGATGTTTCTGTAGGGCGTACACAATTTGTTTGGGAAACCAAAATTAATACTACCGACAAAAGTGGTTTTGCTGAAGCAATCAAAGCTGCCAAAGGAGCTGATGTAGTGATTATGTCCTTAGGAGAGCACGGTTTACAATCTGGTGAGGGTAGGAGTAGAACAGATATTGGTTTGCCTGGAGTACAACAAGAATTATTGGAAGAAGTGTATAAAGTGAATCCAAATATTGTTTTGGTTTTAAACAACGGAAGACCTCTCGCAATTCCTTGGGCCGATGCTCATATTCCAGCGATTGTTGAAGCTTGGCAACTAGGAACACAAAGTGGTAATGCCATTGCGCAAGTATTGTATGGCGATTATAATCCAAGTGGGAAATTACCAATGACATTCCCTAGAAATGTAGGTCAAGTACCTATTTATTACAATTACAAAAATACGGGTCGTCCAGAGATGAATGAGCCAGAAAGTGTTTTTTGGTCCCATTATAGTGATGAAAAAAACACGCCTTTGTATCCTTTTGGATATGGATTAAGCTATACTAAATTCGAATATTCGAACTTGGTTTTAAACCAAAAATCATTTGCAGACAATGGGCAAATTGAAGTTTCTGTAACCCTAAAGAATACAGGAAAATATGCAGGTAAAGAAGTCGTTCAGTTGTATGTTAGAGATTTATTTGCCTCTATAACTCGTCCCGTAAAAGAGCTAAAAGGATTTGAAATGATTGAATTACAACCTAATGAATCTAAAAAAGTGACTTTTATAATCAATAAAAAAACGATTGAATTTTTCACAGCTAATTCTAAATGGGAAGCCGAAGCTGGAGATTTCAAAGTTTTTGTTGGTGGAAGTTCGGACAAGACTTTGACAGCTGATTTTCAATATCAAAATAACTAAAAGATGCATAAATTTTTAGTATTACTACTCATTAGTACGCTTTCTTTTGCACAACCAAAAGGAAAGAAATTAGTATGGGAAGAACAGTTTAAGGGAAAAGAATTAAACAAAAATAATTGGAACGTTGAACTAGGAGATGGATGCCCCAACTGTGGTTGGGGCAATAATGAACGCCAGTTGTACACCAATGACAATCATCAATTAATAGATGGTAAATTGGTTATTACCGCCAAAAAAGAAGCTGACAAATACACTTCTACCCGAATCAACACAAAAGGGAAAAAAGAATTTCAATATGGCTATTTTGAAACTAAAGCTAAATTACCTGTTGGTTATGGTGTTTGGCCTGCTTTCTGGATGCTCGGGGCAAATATTGACAAAGTAGGTTGGCCCAAATGTGGAGAAATTGATATACTTGAATATGTAGGTAAAGAACCTCATGTTGTTTTTACGTCATTACATACTCAAGACAGTCACGGAAATACGATTAACACCAAGAAAACAAAAATTGAAACTATCGAACAAGGTTTTCATCTGTATGCCATAGATTGGACAAAGGATAAAATCGATTTTTTTGTAGACAATAAATTGGTTTACACCTTTAGTCCAGTGACCAAAACCGAGGATATTTGGCCTTATAACCAACCTTTCTTTTTTTTAGTCAATATGGCAATAGGAGGTGACTTTGGAGGTCCAAAAGTCAATGATATGATTTTTCCTCAAGAGTTTATAATTGATTACATCAAGGTTTATCAATAAAATAAGAAAAAGAGAAGCATCTGAATGTTTCTCTTTTTTTTACTTCTAATAAAAAGTATTCATAGGATTGTATCTGTGAAAAATATTTTTTCGAGAAGTTCGTATTTTATTTTGGTATAATATCAACCTATGTTATTGTTTTTCAGGAGGTATTAATGAGTGAAACAAATATTTATTGTCATTAATTTGCATATTAAAATTAATATTTGTTAAATTTGTTAAATCTATTAACACTGAACAACCAAAGCCTATTTGATAAAATTACTTTTTTAGAAAAATTACTCCAAAATTTTAACAAAACTAAAAGGTAAATTATGGCTACTACAGAACTCTCAGATGCTTTATTGGTTAAGGATTATGTGACAGGGAATGAAAAAGCCTTGGAAATATTAATTAAGCGACACCAATCCAGAATATACGGTTTTATCTTCTCAAAGATTTCAGATAGGGATATCTCTAATGATATTTTTCAAGATACTTTCATCAAGGTAATAAAAACATTGAAATCTAATTCCTATAATGAAGAAGGTAAATTTCTTCCATGGGTGATGCGTATTGCTCACAATTTAATGATCGATCATTTTAGAAGAAATAAAAAAATGCCGATGTTTCGTGAAACTGAAGCTTTCTCTATCTTTTCGATTATGTCCGATGAATCGCCTAATATTGAAACACAAATTATCACTGACCAAGTAGAAAATGACGTCCGTAAGTTGCTAGAAGAACTTCCTGATGATCAAAAAGAGGTATTGATGATGCGTATGTATCAGGACATGAGTTTCAAGGAAATATCCGAAATTACAGGAGTAAGTATCAATACATCTTTAGGTAGAATGCGATATGCGCTTATGAATTTGCGAAAAGTGATAGACAAACATCAAATTGTACTAACGAATTAACAATATTTAGATAAATACTCCGTTCTAGTATAAAATAATTATACCCTGATATGGCAAAAATTTACTCTAAACAAAATGTTGCCCCAAAAGCAATAAAACCTAAAAAAGAAGTCATTTCTTTTTTGTTGAATTATTCTAAAGCGATGAATGTAATCAAGATTGACAATAAATATTTTGAAATTATTTCAAACTAAGTATTTTAATTTTCTTTAAACTATTGATATTCACTTGTTTGATGATTAAACTAAGTGAGTCTTTATTTTTTATAATAATTTTCAAGTACTGTTTTTCTACCGATTGTTTTGGTAATAATGTCCTTCTCTAAATGCCAACCACGTGCAGGAGAATATTCTCTACCATACCATATCATTTGCAAATGCAAGTCGTTCCAAGTGTCCTCAGGGAAAATTCGTTTGGCATCTTTTTCTGTTTGTTGTACATTCTTTCCGTTTGTCAAATTCCAGCGGTACATCAATCGATGAATATGGGTATCTACAGGAAAAGCAGGAACTCCAAAAGCCTGTGACATGACCACACTAGCGGTTTTGTGCCCTACGGCAGGTAATTCTTCTAGATATTCAAAACTTTGTGGAACTTCACCACTATGTTTATCAATCAAAATGTGAGACAATCCATGAATTCCTTTTGATTTCATCGGCGAAAGCCCACAAGGACGAATGATTTCCTTAATTTCTTCCACAGTCATTTTAATCATATCATATGGATTATCAGCTTTAGCAAATAATAAAGGTGTGATTTTGTTTACACGTACATCTGTACATTGAGCTGAGAGCAAAACTGCAATCAGTAGTGTATATGGATCTTTATGGTCTAACGGAATAGGAATCGTAGGATATAATTCTTTTAACGTATTTATAACAAATGTTACTCGCTCTTGCTTATTCATTATTGTAAATTTATATTTTGTAAAAATAATATAAATTTTACTTTGTGCCTAATCCAGCTGTCCATTACAAGTCCTCCTTCAAAAACTTTTTTTCTAAGTTTATAAAGGAGCTTCCTGCTGGTCGCTCTTTATAAACAAGAAAAAAATAAGTTTTTTCAGTCCGGGCTTTTCATTACCATCTGGGGCAAAGTAAAAGAGAAAAGAAGAAAGACAAAAATCAAAAGTCAAAATTGAATTGGAAAACCTATAAGTCATAGCTAATACCTTATAATTCATAACTCATAATTCATTAATTCATAACTCATAAAAATGACGACATTAAAACAAGGAGATAAAGCTCCAGCCTTTTCAGGAATGGATCAAGATGGAAAAACACATACACTATCTGATTACGCAGGTAAAAAATTGGTAGTTTTCTTTTATCCAAAAGCTAGTACCCCAGGTTGTACGGCAGAAGCTTGCGACTTAAGAGATAACTTTGAACGTTTTCAGGCTAATAATTATGCGCTTTTGGGGGTAAGTCCTGATTCAGCGGGTAGGCAAACTAAATTCAAGGAAAAATACAACCTTCCTTTTCCGTTGTTGGCTGATGAATCGAAATCGGTTATTGAGGCTTTTGGAGTTTGGGGGCCAAAAAAATTCATGGGTAAAGAGTATGATGGAATTTATAGAACTACTTTTATAATCAACGAAGGAGGAATAATAGATGAAGTTATTGAAAAAGTAAAAACGAAAGAACACGCCGCTCAAATTTTGAAATAAGTGTTGTAGCGTATGAAGTATAAAAAAAGTTCTAAAATAGATTTTAGAACTTTTTTTATACTTCATTATTTTTGACTTTTTAGAAGTATCACTGTCAATTAAGGGCTAAGATTTTATAAAATGTCCCATACTATTCATTTTGTATAGAACTACTTCAGTAGTAGTGTCTTTTACGGCTTTTTGACCAATAATATCACCCTCTTCGTTAAACAGTAGGCTGTCTATTGCTGATTTTTTCAAGGTAATAGTACCATTGCTATTTATTGAAAAATTACGGTAATATTCAGTTTCAAAGGTAAACCTACAATCGAGTAGTAAAGCGTCAACCTGAGCTCCAGACAGATAACTGTTTAACTGGATGTTCAATACTTTAGATCCATTTTCGCCATAAGAGATATAAGTAATTACTTTGTAGTTTGTTTTGTTTAAGTCAAAAGTGGTAGCAATAAAATATTTAAAATCAGCTGATTTATTGTAATCAAAGTCATTTTCTTTCACAGGAAAGGTGAGTTCTTTTACTGTAAATTCTTTGGGGTTATGAAGGCCAATTATTTGGTATTCGCTAAACTTAGGATTGAGTTTTAAATAGTTTTGTATAGCCGTAGAGCTATAAATAGTAGAGTCAGTAATAATAGCTTTAGTGGTTACGCTATCAGGATTTTTAGCATCTTTTTTACATGAAAAAAATACTAGTATCAAAATAAGGAAGGTTATTTTTTTCATTCTTTTATTTCTTTAAATTGAGGTTCATAATTTTGAACATGTAGATGGTGGTGATGATTGGTCGTCTTGTGTGTAATATGATGGAGGTATTTTGTCTTTTTTCGGACTGTATAAGTCCAACCTAGCATGTTTTTCCATCCAAATTTATATAAGGCATCATTCCATTTATTTTGCCTAGGGTAGTCTAATGAATCCGGGGAACTACTGATGTTTAAGCTTGTTCCTGCTCCACATTCTAAAGATTTATTCTTTCTAAGGTACTTAAAATCTCCGTTATTACCATTGATGTGACTTTTACTAGGTTTGGATGAGCCATCTTTGTGGCTAAACCCATTGCAACCAATGTCCAAATAGTTGACCTCTAGCATCGCTCCAAAAAAACTGGCTAACGTTTTTTCGTTGACATAAGATCTTGGCGAGTCGATGTTAAAATGATATTGAAGTTTTCCTTTTTTATAAGTTTTAGGGACTTCTTCAAGGTTGACAAGATTTACCGTTTCTCCTTCAGTACCTTTAAATTTGTGCGTTTTGTAGATCGTAAAATCTCCTAAATTATATTTCTTGCCTTTTTTATCAAAGTAAATATACCTGTATTTATTTTTGAATTCTTTAGTTATTTTTTTAGGAATTATTTTTTCAATTTTTCCATTATGATGAATTTGGTAAGTAACAACAGTATTGCTTTTTAGTGGATCGATTTTGTTTTTTATCTTGGATTTAATAGTGTCCCTCTTTGTACTAAAAATGGTGTCGATTTCAATATCTGCTAATTCAATCAATAATTTGCTTGAGTTTAGAGTGTTTATAGAGCGACTATCGTAAGAAAATGACTTGCTTATTGCAGGAGTGTGCAAGGAAGACATCAATAGGGTAATGGTAATTATTGAAAAATGTGTTATGCTGTAGGTTTTCAGAACGATTATTTTTGGTTTTGGATATTTAAATTAATTTTTATCCAAAAAGGTAACTAAATATAAAAGCAAGAATTTAATATATTCTTGCTTTTAGGAGTCTATTAGTGGTTTTCTTCTAAGAATTTACTTGATTGATATCCAAATAAATGATCTTTTTTGATTAGTTCAGCTACCCCTTCAGGTAACATTTGTTCCCAACCTGGTTTTCCGGTGTGAATCATTTTTAAAACTTCTCTAGAAAAAACAGTAAGGTTTTCGGGATCATAATCTTCAATATCGATTACTTTTCCGTTGAATTTAAAGAACTTGTACAGTTCTTTCATTCTGGGGTGTACTTTTAGGTTTTGTGATGTACCTATTTCTCCATTTTCATCCAGCATAGGGTATAAAAATACTTTCATATCACGGAAGAATAATTTCCCGAAGGCCTCGAGAATTCCACCACTCAAATGGCGGTAGTATTTCTCGTCAAAAATATCGATTAGATTGTTTACTCCCATAGCAAGTCCCATACGAGCTTTGGTATAATTAGAGAAATATTCTACGACTTTGTAATATTCTTGGAAATTGGAAATCATTACTGTTTGTCCTAGGGAGCAAAGCAATTCGGCACGATCCATAAAGTCACGTTCGTCAATTTCACCATCAGAACGCAAGTTAGAAAGTGTGATTTCAAAAATCACCAAGGTGTTTTTTTCGTCTACTTTTTTTTCCTTAAGGAACATATTCAATGATTTCTTGTACATGTCCATATTCACTTTAGTAACGGGACGGAAACTTCCCCTTAAAGCAAGGATGTTTTTCTTGTATAAGATGGCAGCGGGTAGTATGTTTTTACCATTAGGATTAAAGATAACGGCATCTGTCATTCCGTTTTTAACGAGTTGTAAACTCATTAAGCGGTTGTCAACATCTGCAAATCGAGGACCAGAAAAATTGATAGTATCAATTTCTAGTTGGTCTTTGTCCAGATGGTCATACAAATAACGCAATAATTTTTTAGGGTCATTGTATTTATAATAGGCACCATAAATTAAATTTACGCCCAGAGTACCTAGCGTTTCTTGTTGCAATCGAACATCTGTTTCCTTAAAACGAATGTGAAGTATGATTTCATTATACGCTTCATCAGGTTCTATTTGATAGCTGATACCTACCCAGCCGTGACCTTTGAATTGTTTAGCAAAATCAATAGTAGCAACAGTATTCGCATAGCTAAAGAACATTTTATTTGGATGTTTGTCACGGTTTAGTCTATGTTCTATTAAGCTTACTTCGTGAGAAAGCATTTTCTTAAGGCGACTTTCAGTTACATAACGGCCATCCTTTTCATCTCCATAAACGGCATCACTAAAGTCTTTGTCGTAAGCGGACATCGCTTTTGCAATCGTTCCAGAGGAGCCTCCAGCTCTAAAAAAGTGACGCACTGTTTCTTGTCCGGCACCAATTTCGGCAAAAGTTCCGTAAATGTTTTCGTTTAAGTTGATGCGAAGAGCCTTGTCCTTGATGGAAGGTATTTGTTCGATGACTTTGTCACCTTTTAATTTAATGTCAGTACCCATTTTTTTTGTGTAAAATTGGCGAATATGTCACAAAGTTAATGAATTTGATAACTAATGAAAGAGATTTAATGTTATTTTTGTAAAAAAAATAAAGAGATTTGAAAGTATATTTTTTAGGAACAGGAACCTCTCAAGGGATTCCAATAATAGGTAGTGATCATCCTGTGTGTCTCAGCACTGATGAGAAAGATAAAAGATTACGGGTGTCTATTTGGATTCAATGGGGAGAGCACTCGTATGTAGTGGATTGTGGTCCTGATTTTAGACAACAAATGTTAAGAGCCAACTGTAAAAAAGTAGATGGGATTCTTTTTACACATGAACATGCTGATCATACGGCAGGTATTGATGATATTCGTCCTTTTAACTTTAGACAAGGTGAAATGCCTTTTTATGGGCATCCAAGGGTTATCGAGAATATTAAAAAACGTTTTGATTATGTTTTTCAAACCGAAAATAAATACCCGGGGGCTCCTTCTGTTAAAACCTTTGAAGTAACGAATGGTTATCCTTTTGTTTTAGGGAATAAAACAATCATTCCAGTAGATGTCTTACATGGTGACTTACAGGTTTTTGGGTATCGAATTGATGATTTTGCTTATCTAACAGATGTGAAAACTATTGAAGAAAAGGAAATTTATAAGCTTCAAAACCTAAAAGTTTTGGTAGTGAATGCTTTACGTGAAGAACCCCATTTTTCACATTTTAATTTGCAGGAAGCGCTGGATTTTATTGCATTGGTGAAACCAGAAAGAGCCTATTTGACACATATAAGCCACATCATGGGTTTTCATGAAGAGGTACAAGGAAAATTACCAGAAAATGTTTTTCTGGCTTACGATAATTTAGAAATTACTTTATAATTATATTTTAAAATGAAAAGATCATTATTACTCTATGTTTTTATTTTGTTGGTACTTATCAATGTTTTTACTTACGCTTATTACAATTCAGAAGTTAAATTCGAGCAAGAGCGTTATACAAGAGTGACCAAGAAACTGAAAGACAGCTTGAATGCTGTTGCTGCTAAATTGACTGATGCTAACTATTTTTCATTAGATAAAAATGAAAATGCACAAAACTATTTTGAAAATAGTAATCCGGATAAAACGATACTATATGAAAAATTAATTCCGCATGTAACGGAAAAGTTGATGGATTTTAATTCCAATCCCAAAGGGAATCCTTATTCAGGTCAAGACCAAATAGGCACGAATAAATTTATAATCAATAAAGTTAAAATTCTCAATCACCGTTGGATTATCGTAGATTATAGCGACGGTGAAATTTGGGGAGAAGCATTATTGAAATATTTTGTTAATGATGACCAAAGTTTGTCTTTTGAAGTCATTCAGTCATTGTTGTATCAGAGGTAGGAGACTAGTTTTATAGTTTTAAAAAAAGTAGCAACTAATACATTTGTGTTAGTTGCTACTTTTTTTATGCGATTTTTCAAATATTTTGTCAAGTAGAAGCAACGTGTTAACATTTTTTTATATATTTACAAAGTTCAATATTGAAACTTGTTTCTTATTTGGATCTAAATTGTGTTTTATAGAAAATGATTAATTTTAGTTAAATGCGTTTGTTTTTCATTGAAATCATTGCTTTTGATCAATGATTAAAAGTTTATTTAATTTAATTCTTGATAGCTTCAGGGTAAATTAGAACTGAATAGAGGTAATTTTTAGCTAAAGTAATATCTTAAATTTATGTTAATTTGATTAATTAAAGAAATACGCACTTTATAAGACTAGAGTTGCCATTACTAATAACCTACATTAAACAAAAAACCATATTAAAAACCAAAACAACTAAAAATTATGAAAAAAAGAATTTCAATTTATTTGAAAAAAAGCACCTACTTAGGTCTTTTCTTGGCATTGATGAGTGTTCAAGAATTTTATGCTCAACAAGTTTCGGGTCGAGTGACAGACGAGACTAGTCAAGGAGTTCCAGGGGTTAACGTACTCAAGAAAGGAACAAAATCAGGAGTTTCAACAGATATTGATGGAAAATTTACCATTGGTGCTAAAGAAGGAGATGTGTTGTTAATCTCATTCATAGGTTATAATCCCCAATCTATTAAAGTAGGAAAGTCAAATACAATTAATGTTAAGTTGGCACCAGATGTAGCTTCTTTAGATGAAGTAGTCGTAATTGGATACGGAACAGCGAAGAAAAAAGATGTTACAGGTGCTGTAAGTCAGGTTACTGCTAAGTCATTTGCAGATCAGCCTGTTGTACGTGTTGAAGAAGCACTGCAAGGTAGAGCCTCTGGTGTAATGGTTTCTAGATCTAGTGGTGCTCCAGGAGGGGAAATTAAAGTACGTGTGAGAGGGGTAAACTCTATTACAGGTAGTAATGATCCGCTTGTTGTAATCGATGGAATGATTGGAGGAGATTTAAGTACTTTAAATCCAAACGATATTGCTTCGATGGATGTTTTGAAGGATGCTTCTGCTACTGCTGTTTACGGGGTTCGAGGGTCTAATGGTGTGATTGTGATTACTACCAAAAAAGGTTCGGGTAAAGGAAAAATTAATGTAGATTATTTTACGTCTATCGCAACCATCCCAAAATACCTACCAACATTGGCTGATAATGTAGGGGATTTTGCTCGAATTGAAAATGCTCGTAGAGGTACTGCTTTCTATACAGCGGCAGATATTGCTGCAATTGAAGCACAAGGCGGGACAAATTATCAAAGAGAAATATTGAAAACAGGAGTTTCAAAAAATTTACAAATTTCAGCAAGTGGATCCGAAGGGAAATTAAGATATTTTATTTCTGGTAACTACAATAATATTGAAGGTATTGTGATCAATACAAATGCCGAAAAGTTTGCTGCACGTTCAAATGTTGAAGCTCAAGTAAATGATAAGTTAAAAGTAGGGCTCAACCTATTTGTAAACCGTTTTCAAAACCATAATAACTTTGAAACTTTTGGTACTACACAAGGTAGTATTATCTACAAGGCTTTGACATGGGATCCAACTACTCCTGTTTACAATACAAACGGAGAATACAATTTGCGTTCTATAAGGAGTGTAGCTTCTTTGAACCAAAACCCTGTTTATACTTTAAATAATAGTGATTTTCAACAAATTCAAGATGTGTTGAATGCTACTTTTAACTTAAGTTATGATATATCAAAAGATTTTACTTACAGTTTAGTTCTTGGATCTGCGATTAATAACAATAGTACTCAAAACTATTTTGTTGAGAATAATAATAACCTCCCATCTGCGGGTTTTAATACAAACAAATTTACTTCGTATCAAATGTCTAATATTTTGACATGGCATAAAGAATTTGGGAAACATGACTTGAAAATTACAGGTGTTCAAGAGTATAATAACTCTAAAAACTACATCAATTCATTTTCTGGATTAAATATTAAAGGTCCAGTAGGCTACTATTTTGCTCAATTTGCTGATGCATCTAGTAAAAATTACGCTAGTAATTTTGCACAACAAGAACTTCAGTCTTTTATGCTTCGTGGTGAATATATCTTCAATGACAATTTGTCCGTTACTTTGACTACAAGACGTGATGCTTCTTCGGTTTTTGTAAAAGATAATAGAGTAGGATACTTTCCTTCAGCAGCTGTAGGATATAGCCTTGATGAATTTTTACCAACGGAAAGTGTCGTTAATTCTTTGAAATTAAGATTAGGTTGGGGACAAGTTGGTAATCAAAATATTGGTGCCTATGCAACTGATACAAAATATAATAATGTTTCTTATTCTTTTGATGGAACAACAGCAACTCCAGGTGTTTATTTGTTGAATTACGGAAATAAAGAACTGAATTGGGAAACAACATCGCAATCAAACTTTGGTATTGATTTGGGGTTCCAAGATAGAAGAGGTAATTTAAGTGTTGATATCTATAAAAAGTTAACTACCGATTTATTACTAAATAACCCTTTATCCGGATTAGATGGAGGAGGAGGAGCTGGTGGTGCAGCACGTGGATTTATAACTAGTAATGTTGGTGAAGTAAGTAATAAAGGTATAGACGTTAATTTGGGGTATGACCTATTTAAAAATGAGGATTTTACTTGGAATTCAAATGTTTCTGTTTCGTATGTTAAAAACAAAGTAGAAAAATTGAGTGATGGTAAAACTAAAATCGACGGAACCTTTATTGCACCAGGTGGACAATCTAGAGTGTTAAATGTTATTGAATTAGGGCAGTCTTTAGGACAATTGTATGGTGCAACCTTTTTAGGTACTTGGAAAACAGGCGATGTTATTCCAGTAAGTAAAACTACAGGTACTGCCGCAGGTGTTCCTGGTCAAGCAAAATATGTACTTGATGCTGATAATAATGTTGCCTTTGGTGCTATTGGTAACGGTACGCCAACAACTTTTATAGGTTGGAACAACACTTTGAGCTATAAAAACTGGAATTGTAACATTTTTATTCAAAGTGTTTCTGGTGCAGATATTTACAATATGACACAAGCAGGTATTAACGGTGGTGCTGGAGATGCTAGAAGTTTCTTGTCTTCAGAACAAGTAAACCAATGGACTTCAACAAATCAAACAGATGTACCTACTAATTCAATTTTTGCAAATTCTTCTAAATTTTTAGAAAATGGAAACTTTATAAGATTAAGTAACTTAAATATTGGATATACATTTAAAGACTTTGCTGGTTTTAAAAATACTTCACTTAAAGTATATGCGTCAGGACAAAATTTATTCTTGATTACTAAATATTCAGGCTACGACCCAGAAAATACAACTACTAGGTCTGAGCAAGGTACTTCAGATGTTACAGCAGGTATTAATGCAGGAGCATTTCCAACTCCAAGAACATATACATTGGGACTTAAATTTCAATTGTAGTAGTAATCATTTGTTTAAAAAATTATAGAAAGTATGAAATCAAAATATAAAATATTAAAACGCTTTACTGGAGCTTTTTTGGTATCTCTAGTGTCCATCGCATCATTTAACAGTTGTGAGCAGTTTGACTTAAATGAAACTCCAGGAGAATCACAATTCATTGTAGTTCCTTATTCTACAATAAATGAAATGGAATTGGCTGTTACGGGTATGTATGGTAAGTTTAGAGATGCTGCACAAATGTCGACTTTTTACGTAAGTGGTTGGGGAGGTGATGATATCACAACACATCCATTAAGTAATAAAGCAGATTTTAGAGAATATGATCAACGTAGTTTAACACCTTATAACACTAGAACGTTAGACACTTGGAGAAATGTTTATGGTTTAATTCGTTCAGCAAATACAGTTTTAGAAAACACGGCTGCTTCAACTTTACCAGCTCCAAGTCAGGCACGTAAAGATGTTTTACTTGGTGAGACGTATTTTTTGAGAGCAATTATGTTCCATCATTTAGTGCGTATTCATGGTAAAATAGTTATCAAATTGGATACTAAATTGAGTGAAAACCCAGTTTTGTCTCCTACCGTAGACGTGTATAAACAAATTGAAAAAGATTTATTATTGGCAGAATCATTATTGCCGACAAAAACTACTGTAGGTTCGGCTAGACCAAACAAAGGTTCTGTTAGAGCAATTTTAGCTCGTTTGTATTTGGATTGGGCAGGATTCCCTGTGAAAGATGTAACAAAAAATGCAGCAGCAGCAGCTAGTGCTAACACGGTAATAACAAATCAAGCTTCTTATGGATTTGCAATGGTTTCAGATTTGAATTCTCTTTGGAGTGAAGCAGGTAAAAACAATACAGAATCTGTATTTACAGTAGAGTTTTGTCAGCCTTGTGGGTTACAAAATGCTAAATATGGTATGCTAGGAATTCCAGGTGATATTTTTGGTTGGGGAGAAACTTTTGCTGAAGTTCGTTTTTACGAAGATTTCGATAAAGGTACCAACTACTCAAATTTTAATACTTATAGAAGAGATGCAACCTATTATGAAACATTACCATTGAATGCAGATGGTAAACCAACTGCAGCAGCTGTAGCCGCTCCGGCTAAGACTTGGAGTTGGAGAGAGTCGAAAGATGTGCAAACTCCAATTTTCAAAAAAGTAGTGGGGCCTTTAGCTGAAAACGCTGGTGTAAACTTTTATACTTCTAGAAGTGATTATTGGATGAGAATGGCCGAAGTACATTTGATTTATGCAGAAGCATCGGGTGCAGCTGGAGGCGCAATCCCATCTGCTGCATGGGAGTCATTGAATAAAGTACGTAGAAGAGCTAATAATTTACCAATTAATACACCTGCGCCTCTCATTGATGTAGTATCAGGGAATATTGTTGAACTTGCTTATACGGAGCGTAAATGGGAATTTGCTGGAGAGTATGTACGTTGGAATGATTTGGTTAGACGAGAAAAAGTTGCCGAAGCTCTAGGAGGTACAGCAAGGGATCCGCAGGTAACTATTGGTACAAAATATAATGCTGACGGAAGTAAAACTCCACAAGCCTTAACCAAACCTGTCAATGCAATTTTAGGGTCTTTAGCAAATACAAATTACTTTGCGCCAATACCGCAGTCTGAAGTAGATTTGTATCCAAGTTTAAAATAATTTAATTAATTTTTATTCTAAATTTAAAAACGGTATTACCTCTTTGGTAGTACCGTTTTTTGTTTACAATTTATCCCTCTGTTTATTCTAATTATTGTATTTTTAAAGTCTATTATAAAACTAACTTTTTTATTAAACCATATGTTTAGATCAACTTCATTCATATACCTAACTCTAGGTGTTTTATTGCTCTCGTTTTTACAATCTTGCAAAAACAAAGACGCCAATTCAGATGATGATTCGATACTTTTTTCAACAATTACTCCCGAAGAATCGGGTGTTGCTTTTGTAAACGAACTCAAAGAAGATCTTGATCTAAATTATTTTCAGTACAACTACATGTACATCGGTGGCGGTGTGGCTACTGCCGATTTTAACAATGACGGACTAATTGATTTGTTCTTTACCTCAAATACACACGACAACAAATTGTACCTGAACAAAGGTGACTTCAAATTTGAAGACATAACTACAAAAGCGGGAATTACCAAAAGAGTGGGTTTTGATGCAGGAGTAACAGTGGCCGATGTTAACAATGATGGTTTCATGGATATTTATATCACAAGAGGGGGTTGGGACGACTCTGATAATAAGTTTGCCAATATGTTGTACATCAACAACGGTAATATGACTTTTACCGAAAAAGCAGCAGAGTTCGGAATTGCAGATGCCAACCGCGGAATCAATTCGGTGTTTTTTGATTATGATAATGACAATGATTTGGATTTATTTGTATCGAATACGCCCGATATGACTAGCAAACCAGAGTTGGGTGATTTCAAGAGCTTAAAAACAAATCCAAATACAATCACCAAAAAAGGAAGTGACCGCCTGTATGAAAATGATGGTAAAGGACATTTTACTGATGTCTCTATAAAAGCAGGAATTGGTCCTGATACTGGATTCGGACTCAACCCAACAATTGGAGATTTGAACAATGATGGGTATTTGGATATATATGTATGTAACGATTTTAATATTCCTGATTTTGTTTATCTAAACAACAAAAACGGAACGTTTACCGATCAGCGTGAGGCTGTGGTTAAGCATATGTCTTTCAATAGTATGGGCGGTGATATTGCCGATATCAACAATGATGGTTACTTGGATATCATGACGTTGGATATGAATCCCGAAGATTACATTCGATCCAAAACCACGATGGGAATGACCTCTAAAGAAAATTTCGATCAAATGGTTGATGAAGGGTACCACCACCAATACATGCACAATATGTTGCAACTGAATAATGGTAATGGAACGTTTAGCGAAATTAGTAAAATGGCTGGAATCGCCAATACCGATTGGAGTTGGTCTATTTTGTCAGCCGATTTTGATTTGGATGGGTTCAATGATGTTTATGTGACCAACGGTGTTTATAGAGATGTAATTGACAAGGATAAGAACAATGAAATTTTAGCCATTTTAAGAGCTAATAATCGAAAACCAACCAAAGAAGATTTCTTGGGATTTGCACAAATGTTGCCACAGCAAAAATTAACTAATTATTTTTATCGAAATAAAGGAGACTTGACATTTGAAGATAGTTCGAAAAAATGGAGTACGGGAACCAATACTTTTTCGAATGGTGCTGCTTATGCCGATTTGGACAATGATGGAGATTTGGATTTAGTTGTTAATAATATCAATGAAGCAGCGACTTTGCTAAAAAATAATTCGAGAGAATTGGATAAAGGGGAGTTTTTAGAAATTAATTTCAAAGGACCTGCAACCAATCCTTTTGGGGTTGGAACAACTGTAAATTTAGTCTTGAAATCGGGCGAAAAACAAACCCGTCAATTAATTAATACCAAAGGATTTTTGTCTGCAGTTTCCAATCAATTGCATTTTGGTTTTAAGAAAGAGGAAACTATTGATTATCTTGAAGTTATTTGGTCGGATGGTAAAAAGCAAATCATTAAAGCACCAAAAAACAGTCAGCAATTGGCTGTGAAGTATCAAGATGCTGTTGCAGGAACGACCAAAGCTGTCGCGAGCGCTATTTTATTCGAAAAAATGCCTTTTAGCTACAAGCATACTGATCCAAAAACAAATGATTACAAAGATCAAATTTTGTTGCCACATAAACTATCGCAGACAGGTCCTGCAGTAGCCAAAGCGGATGTCAACAAAGACGGAATCGAAGATGTCTACCTAGGCGGTGGTCACGGTCAAGCTGGGCAATTGCTTTTAGGCACAAGCACAGGCGGATTTTCGGCTCTTAACGTTGCAGATTTTAACAACGACAAGCAATTTGAAGATGTAGGCTCATGCTTTTTTGATGCTGACAATGATGGCGATCAAGATTTATATGTGGTGAGTGGAAGTTATGAATTTGATAAAACACCCAAATTACTGCAAGATCGTTTGTACCTGAACGACGGAAAAGGACAATTTAATCGCGCTGTCAAAAATTTGCCTGAACTATTTGCTGCAGGCTCTGTAGTAGTTGCCGCTGATTATGACAATGATGGTGACATGGATTTGTTTGTAGGTGGGAGAGTGGTTCCAAATAAATATCCTTATGCACCGAATAGTTATTTATTGATCAATAATAAAGGTGTCTTCACAAATGAAACACCAACCAAAGCAGGTACTTTGCAAACAATCGGAATGGTAACTGATGCAGTTTGGTTTGATATTAATAATGACAAAAAACTAGATTTGGTGGTTTGTGGCGAATGGATGGGGATAGAAGTGTTCCTGAACAAAGGCGGATTCTTAGTGCCGACCAACGATTATAAAGCACTAGCCGATAGCAAAGGTTGGTGGAATAAACTTCTAGTAGCGGATATAGACAATGATGGCGACCTTGATTTGGTTGCAGGGAATTTGGGACTGAATTATAAATTTCATGCTACTGCCAAAAAGCCGTTCCATGTGTACACGCATGACTTTGATTATGATGGCGTAGAGGATATTTTTCTGGCCAATGAGTACAATAACACCCAAGTACCCGTACGCGGAAAAGGCTGTACGGCTCAGCAAATGCCACATTTGAAAAATAAAATTACGAGCTACAAAAACTTTGCAGACGCAGATTTAAAAGGAATCGTAGGCGAGAGTATTAATTCGGCTCTGCATTATACGGTAACCGAGTTCAGATCTGGAATTTTCATAAATAATGGAGGAGAAAATTTTGTTTTCGAACCCTTTTCGAATCAAGTGCAAACGGCTCCAATCAACAGTATTATTTACGATGATTTTGACGGTGATGGAAAAAAAGATTTAGTGATGGCAGGGAATAATTACCAGTCTGAAATTGAAACTACACGATCAGATGCTGGTTTGGGCTACTTTTTGAAGAAAAACGCAAAGAATAAATTTAGTTATGTTTCGAATAAAATGTCTGGATTTTTTGCAGATAAAGACGTGAGAAATTGTATCGAAATAAAAAACAGCGGTATTAAATATATTTTGGTAGTAAATAATAACAATACACACGATTTATTTAAAGTTGTATCTAAAAAATAAATTACATTTACTTTCAAATCAAAAGCTTCAAAAACTGTAAAAAGATTTTGAAGCTTTTTTTTTGGACCAAACCAAAAAAAATAACCAACCCCTTTTTCATTAGTATAAAATGAAAGCATTCCAAACCATTTTAGATCCTAGATCTATGTTCGTTCTTGTTCTTCTTTTTCTCTTTAGTGGCACAGCAGTCGTTTTTGCACAAGATAATGTCATTAAAGGAAGTATAACAAACAAAGAAAATACACCATTAGAGTCCGTTTTAATCACCGTTGTCGGGACCAAAGATGCTGCTTTGACCAATAGTAACGGAATTTTTTCTATTCGAACAAAACCTTCCTTCCCATTGCGATTAAAGATTCATTTGGAAGGCTATACGGCCAAAGAAGTGTCACTAAATTCGGCTGAGTTTGTTACTATTTTACTTGAAAGTAACAATAATTCACTTGATGAGGTTGTAGTTTCGAGTGGCTATATCATCCAAAAGAAAACAGAAATTTCAGGTGCTGTAGCTTCTATTTCGGCCAAACAAATTCAGAATAGACCCACTACTAGTTTTGACCAATTACTAGGAGGGCAAGCCACAGGAATTGATGTTTTGCAATCAAGTGGTGTACTCAATTCTACCCCAGTGATGCGCATACGAGGACTGAATACCATTACTTCGGGACTTTTTCCGCTTGTGGTTGTCGATGGCGTGAGTGTGTTTGTGGGTTCGATAGGAGGGATGACAGGAAACAATCCGCTTTCGGATATTAATCCAAATGATATTCAGACTATTGATGTTTTAAAAGATGCTTCGGCCTCGGCAATATATGGTTCACGAGCAGCAAATGGTGTAATTGTAATCACGACCAAAAAAGGAAAAATTGGCAAGACCAAATTCAATTATGACTCTTGGTACAGTGTGAACACGCCTTATAATTTACCTAAATTATTGGGTGCTGAAGACTATGTCATGATAAAAAACGAAGCCATGGTCAATGCTGGAAAAGCCCCTGGATATTTTCTGTCCTATAATCCAGACGGCAGCGTTGTAGATACCAATTGGTATGATGTGGCTTACCGATCAGGATTTTCAAACAATCACAATTTGAATATTTCGGGAGCCAATGAAACTACAGATTATTACTTTTCGGTAGGCTATAGCAATCAAAATAGTTTTATTCGAAACAATAGTTTTGAACGCTATTTTTCGAGACTGAACATCAACCACAAAGTCAACCATTACCTGAAAGTAGGAGCAACACTTTCCTATAGTAACGGTATGAATACGAGCCCGAATACAGGCGCTATATCCAGCAATACAACGGCTTCCTCGGCCTACAATACCGAGTATATTACCAATGAACCCATTGGTAGAATGACGTATGTGTTACCACCCAATGTACCCGTGTACAACAACGATGGTTCCTATAGTGTTCAAAACGGAACTAGCGTAGGTTATGGTGCCAATGTGCCTCTGCTTATAGGTACAATCAATGCGTATAATTTGGCCATGGTGCAAGACTTAGACATCAATTCGTCTCAAAACAATGCACTACTAGGGAACGTTTACGCCGAAATAGATATAAACGAATACCTAAAATTCAAAACTAGTTATGGGTTGAATAATTTACAAGTAACCAACAAATCATTTCTGAATCCCGTTCACGGGGGTGGCGCTTCTTCCAATGGTGTGGCGACCAATATTCAAAGTAAATACCTGCGCAAAGATTGGATTAATACGTTGACTTATACCAAAGATTTTTCGAGCAAAAATCATTTTAATATGCTTTTGGGACAAGAACAAATAAAAACGACAACCGACAGTTGGGGAGCAACGCAAAGCAATATAACCGACCCTTCCTATAGCAATTACCAAGGTGGTTTCATCAATATTTCTCCTATTGGGAATCTATATGGGGAGAACGGTCTCGCCTCTTATTTTTCGAACATCAATTACAATTTCGACAAACGTTATTTTGTGAGTATCAATGCCCGAAGAGATGGACTATCTGCTTTGGCAGACGGTAATAAATACGGAAATTTTGGTAGTGGTTCTGTAAGTTGGGCCGTTAGTCAGGAGCGGTTTTACCAACAAATGGCGGTAAGCAAAGTAATCAATTCATTGAAATTTCGTACCAGTTACGGTGTCGTAGGAAATAGTGAAATAGGGGATTATCCCTCCATCGGAACCTACAGTTCGGGTACCTACGCCGGAAGTCCAACATTAGGATATTCGCAAACAGCCAACCCCAATTTAAAATGGGAAACAAGCACCAAATTAGATTTAGGATTAAATTTTGCCCTGCTAGACAACCGCATCACAGTAGAATTTGATTATTACAAAAACACCATCAAAGATTTGATTCTCAAAGCACCACAAGCTTTGTCTGCTGGAATTCCAAACAATTACATCAATGCTAACATTGGTGGCATGTACAATAAAGGATTTGAACTAGGCATCAACGCGCTAGTTTTAGACAAGTCCGATTTTAAATGGAACGCCTCCTTAAATCTTTCGACCCTTAAAAACGAAGTAACCTCTTTGGCAAGTGATGTTTTTGTTCCCAGTGTTTTTGGCGTACAAAACATGACCAGAGTAGGCTATTCTGTAGGGTCTATTTTTGCCGTTCCTACCAAAGGTGTAAATCCAGACAACGGTCAAATGGTTTTTATCAATAGCAAAGGGCAAGAAGTGCAGTACAACCACATCGGTTCTCCAAAATGGACGTTCCTAGACGGTACAGCCGCGCCCGCGATTGACAATTATACCGATGGTGTGATTCAGGGGCCGTCCTTACCCAAAGTTTTTGGAGGGTTGAACAACAGCTTCAAATACAAGAATTTTGATATGAATGTCAACTTCACCTTTGTTTCGGGTAGCAAGTTATACAATGGGACCAGAGCCACAAATTCAGACCAACGTTATTTCAATAATGGCGAATTCATCAAAAACCGTTGGACCACTCCAGGGCAAATCACCGACATTCAAAAACTGTATTATGGAGACAACGTTTCGGCAGGATTTTCGTTTACCGCTACCTCAAAAGTAGAAGACGGTTCTTATATTAAATTGAAGAACATTTCAGTTGGGTATCACATTCCAATCCAGAAAACCTTTTTGCGCAATAGCCTATCGTCTATCTATTTGTATTTGCAAGCCGCCAATGTGTATACCTGGACCAAATACCGAGGTGCAGACCCAGAGGTTTCCATCAACGGAAACTCTATCAATTCGGGTAAAGACCAAAACGTGCCACCCAATGCGCAAGTAGGCACCTTTGGAATCAATGTTGGATTTTAGTTCTTAATTTAGAGTAGAAAATAATGAAAAAATATATAATTATTCCCATGGTTGCTCTTCTCTTTTTTAGCTTTTCAAGCTGCGAAAAAGATTTATTGGACACCACTCCCAAAACCAGTATTGCCGAAGATGATGCCTACAGCACCGCCGGAAAAATGGCAGCACAAGTCAATTATTTGTACAAATTGCTACAAAATCAAAGCTTTTACGGAGGCCGCTACATTGTTTTTAACGAACAACGAGCAGATGAATTTGGACAAAACGACGGAAACGCAGCAGCAGGTTCGGCAGTGTGGAATCAAAACGTGGGCTCTACCAATGATTTTGTAAACAACGTTTGGTCCGTTTGTTATACCGCCATCAATGCGTCCAATATATTGATAGACAAGCTCAATACCACCACCGTAGTGACCGATGCAGTAGCCAAAAACTACCGTGCCGAAGCCCGCTTTGTACGTGCCTTATGCTACCTTAGTTTGGTGCAAACCTATGCCAAACCCTACGCACTAGACAAAAACGGACTCGGTGTACCCTTGCGATTAACACCTGTAACCGAAGCAGGAAACAACGATTTGGCACGTTCCAGTATCGATGTCATTTACAAGCAAATTGTAGACGATTTAGACCAAGCCGAAACCGATTTGCCTGACTCCTACAGCAGCAGTTTACTCAACGTTTCAAGAGCCAAAAAAAGCACCGCCATTGCTCTAAAAACTCGAGTGTATTTGGTACAACAAAAGTATGATAAGGTGATAGATGAAGCAAAAAAAATCGTTTCCCTCACGGCACCCTATCAGTACACATCAGGAACAATAACACATCAATTGGAGTCCAGTTTCAATGTTATATTCACAGGCAGTTACACGGGCAATGAAGCACTGTTTTCGATTCCGTTTGCCAATAGTACTACTGAAACTCCGGCTTCACAAAGTTCCTTGGCTTTTAATTACGTAGGGCAACCTATCATTGTTTTGGCTACAGACGGTATCGCCAAAGATCCTGCGCTCAACACCACAGCCGATGCTCGCGCGACGCTAATTGCAACCAACAGCGCCAACCAAAAAATACTAAAGAAATTCAATATTTCAACAGCGCCCTTTCGCGATTATGTACCTGTAATCCGCTATGCTGAGGTGTTGCTCAATTATGCCGAAGCCAAGGCCAAGAACAACGATTTGACCACCGCTGCCAATGTCCTCACAGCCGTTCGCAACCGTTCCAACCCTAGCTACGTTTTTCCAACCAACGCCATCGACACTCAAGCCGCTTTAATCGCCACCCTCTGGAACGAAAGACGCATTGAGTTCCTAGGCGAAGGCATGCGCTTGATGGACCTGCAGCGTAATCTACAAACCATCCCAGCCAAAAAAGGCGCCATTGGGACTGCACCCTTAGTTTTGGTGAGCAGCAGCAACTACATTTGGCCCATTCCAAGTGGCGAAATATCCACCAACAAATTAATGGTTCCGAATCCTTAGAGGTAGTGGTAAAATACACCATTCTGTCTCTGAATTTACCAACAAAAAGGCAATGCTTTTTAATAATAAACCATTTAGATATTAAGAAACATTAAGGCTAAATTGTCTTAATTTCTTAAAGGGAATAGCAAGCATTTCAAAACGGAAGAATTAAAAGTAAAATTATACACTATCAACATTATTTGTAAAATAGTGCTATTTCAATTTCGAGATATAATTTTTTCACAAAAAATATAATATAAAATAACGTTAGCTGAATGTATGTACTTCTAATTCCCCTCTTGAGAGGGGTTAGGGGTGTGTTTTAAGTATTGGTAGTTCAATTATTTGGAATATGATATCAATGGTAGCGCCATGTTATTAAGTAAAGGATTGTAAAATAAAATAGCATGCAGATTTTAGCTGATAATAATAGAAGAAAATTTGCCCAATCTGCCCAATCTGCGTGAAAATAAAAAAGTGAATCTCCTTACTTAATAATGTTGATTTCAAGCACAATAGTATTAAATAAAGAGATTTTTAAATGAAGATTAACGAATTTGACTAGATCGAAAGTGAACTTATAAAGCTTTTCAGATTTGTTGTTAGTAAATAAAAATTTCACTTGTTTTTTAGCCGTCTCGCCAATCTGAAATCGAGAATCGTTACTCTAAAATCTGAAATCAATTTTTAGTTCGTTCTTGATTTAATAACATTGACTGCTATCCCTAACGCAATTATAGAGTTCGTTACTTCAACTTTTCGACCGTCTTCACCACATCTGTTTCAGGAAGTTTACAAGCACCTTCTACGCAAACATAAATATAGGTTTCATCAGGCATGTATCGGCTTTCCAACAGGGGTAATTTACTGTCTTTGGTCGTGCCAGCATACAATACATTCGGTAAATAATAACTCTGAAGCGCATTCATTTTTTGTTTGGCAGCTGGGCCAGCAACAGCAACTTCATAATAATTATCGGTATAGTTGAGCATCAAGTCTAGCCAATTGTAATAAGCAGTCGGGTAGGCGATAGCCTCTTTTTTGACGTTGTTCAGCATTTGTTTCGCGATGCCACTATATTTCGCATCAGAGAAATAATGCCCTAACTGAAACAAAGAACCAGCCAAAACTGAGTTGGAACTCGGAATAGCGTTGTCGCTCACTTCCATTTTTCGAGTGATGATATTCGGGCTATCGTTGGCCGTAAAATAAAACATATGTGTTTTTGTGTCAAAGAAATGAGCGATGCTGTATTGCATTAAATCATGTGCTTGATTCAGCCATTTTTCATCCAGCGAAACCTGGTACAAAGCGATGTAAGCATCAATTACAGCAGCATAATCTTCAGCGAATCCAGTGATAGAACTTTTTCCATCTTTGTAATTGTGATACAAATTACCGTCTTTCTGGAGCTGAGTCGTGCGGATAAATTCGGCATTTTTTAGCGCCATTTCCAAGTAATGCGGGTTTTTCAAGGCTTTGTACGCTTGCACATACCCCTTAATCATCAAGGCATTCCATGACGTTAAGGTTTTGTCATCCAGATGCGGACGGCTTCTTTTGCTTCTTGCCTTTAGCAATGTTTTTTTCCAATCTTTGATTTTGAATTGTAAAGCTCCCAAAGCAATCTTTTGCGACTTAGTAAACGCTTCATCAGTTTGGGTTTTCACAAGAACGTATTTATCTTTTTCCCACAATCCAGTGCTGTTTATGTTGTAATAGTCTTTGAATAAGTCAAAATCCGATTTCAGTTCTGATTTCAATTCAGCGATTGTCCAAGCATAAAACGCACCTTCTTCGAGTTTGTTTTTGCTGTCCTTGCTATCCGCATCTAGCGAAGAGTAAAAAGCACCATTTTCGGCCATTAATTCTCGTTCTACAAAGGTCAAGGTTTCTTCAATCGTTTGTTTGTAACTAGGGTTTTTGGTTGCCAAATACGCATCGGCATACAAAGTTACCAATTGTGCATTATCATACAACATTTTCTCAAAATGCGGAATATGCCATTTGGAATCTACCGTATAGCGCGAAAAACCGCCACCTATTTGGTCGTACAATCCACCGTTGGTCATGGCGTTAAGAGTAGTAGTCAGTTGTTTTTGCCATTGTGCGTCTTTCTTCTGGAAACCATAACGCAACAAGAAATGCATCGCTTTGGGCATCGGAAATTTTTGGTCACCCACCAATCCACCATTGGTAATATCAATATTTTTTTGCCAATTTTTTAGAGCAGTAGTAAGTTCGGTAGCACTAAACGCTTCTTTGGAAGGATTGAAAATAATTTGCTCCGATTCTTTGATGCCTTGGGTTAATTTATCCGCATATTCAGCGGCTTTTTCAGGGTCATTTTTATAGAAGTCCGAAACCTTGGTCAGGACTTTTATCCAATCGTCTTTCGGGAAATAGGTGCCACCAAAAATAGGTCTTCCATCAGGCAGAGCAATGCAATTCAAAGGCCATCCGCCGCTTCCTGTCATTAATTGAACCGCATTCATGTAGATTTGATCAATATCAGGACGTTCTTCACGATCGACTTTGATGCAAATAAAATGGTCATTCATAATTTTGGCAACGGCTTCATTTTCAAAACTCTCTTCCTCCATCACGTGACACCAGTGACAAGCCGAATACCCAATCGAGATGATTATCAATTTGTTTTCCTTTTTTGCCAAAGCCAAGGTTTCAGGATTCCAGGCACGCCAATTCACAGGATTGTGCGCGTGTTGCAACAAGTACGGACTCGTTTCGTGAATTAAATCGTTGGTGTATTTGAAATCGCCATCTTTGGACAGTTGTTTGCAACCTATAAACGATACGCTAAAACACAATAAAAGGAAGAAATATTTTTTAGGAAACATTTGGTCTGATTTTCAATATTAAAAAAAGGAAAGGTATAAAAAAAGAGTTTTATATGTATAGAAATGCAAAACTGTTTTTGAACTCAAAAATAGTATTTTAAGGTCTATTAGAACGCTTTTAATTTGGGCGTTCCACCAAAAAAATAAGGGTAATGCCGTTTGCGCATAGCCTTATTTTTTGGTGGCGGTCTATCCGTTGCAAGTCCTCAATTAGTTCCGCTACCGCTACACTAGTTTTCGGGCTTTCCCCCGACGCTTCGGGACTATCCCTAACGCAGCTACATAAGGACGTTTTTTGGGTATAAAAGATATTTAGAAAAGACAGAAATAACAGCGGTAATTGTTTTTTTTATTTTCTAAAAATGCATAAACTTGCTTATATTTGGTAGTTGACGGTCAGTTGCACGCGCCGGAGAGGAATTTTAAAAGTTTCTAAAAACAATTAAAATGAATAAATCATATATAATTCTCATTCTATTTTTAATAATTTATTTAAAAATGAATTCTCAAATTAAATCAGATACATTAGCTAATCTGAAAAGTGAATTTATTGTAAAGCTTAAGAAATATAAAGATAAATCTTTGAAAAATGTTTTAGACAAATTACCATATGAAATTCAATCATATGCTTTAATTTCATCACCACCATCAGACTTTAAAAGTTCTTGTGCAATGGCATCATTTGAAACTCTTAAACTTCGGAAAATTATTATTTATTTTAGAGAATATAAAGACGTTAAATTAAGTATCGACGAAATATTAAATGGTCAAATAACTAAAATCAATAATACTGCTTTAAATAAAATAAAACTTGAACCAAAGCTTGTAGTAGAACTTAAATACTTTGACAATTTCCTTTTTTTTAATAATATTCTAAATAGCACTTATTTTGACACATATGATAAATGGACTGAAAAGATTAAAAATGAATTATCACTTCCAAAGTATATAATACAAAACATTGAAACCGAATGATGAATAAAAAAAGAAGTGTATAACCGAACTAAATCGAAAATTGGAATAGACATAAATTACAAACAACCGAACTGCTAACCGCAGTTACTCAATATACAAGGCTTTAGAGGAATTACCGTTTCTCAATAATGTTCATGTTCAGCCAAAAAATTGGGGTCTCAACTAGTACTCGTTTATCCTCAAATCTGGTGTGTGACTGCGTCGAGTACCTACTTAAATTATAACCAAAAAGCGTAGCGTTTGCAACGCGGTTATTTATATTTCCTCCCTATTAATTTCCCTGCTAGTTCCTGCGTAATGTCATTAATGTAAGGTTTTAATGTGTTTAAAATGAGTAATTTAATTCGGATAAAACTTGTGTGTAAGTGGTGATTTCCATCTGTTTATAGGTAAATACACCGCGTGCCAGTAACAAGAAAAAACTCTCTTTTTGTAATGGAGAAATTGAAAGAAGTCATTTTAGTAAAGAAATAATTTTGAGATACAGAAATAATGAAACAGATTTTACCCGAAAAGGCAAACAACCATTTGGTCAAATGTTGCTTTTTATGTTCAATTTGGTTAAGAAAAGTTGGTTATAGAAATTGACAATTTTGTTGAATTTTTAAATTCCAAAACAGATTCCAAAAAGTGCTTTTGTACCATAAAGAATGAAAATTAATCCAGAAGTTTTTAACCACTTATCGGAAGTCACTGTAGAGAATACTTATATTGAGAATAATACCCCAATTAAATCATTTAAAGGATTTAGATTACTTGCTGTAGATGGGTCAAAAGTTACCTTACCCTATACAGAAGATTTTTAAAAAAAAATGGAGAGTCCAAAAATAACACAAAAAGAAGTGTTGTTCTGGGTAGGTCTTCGGTTTTATATGATGTATTAAATTGTCTAGCCTTAGATTCAATTTTAGAAATTTTAAAAAATGGAGAAAGTGTATGTAACTTTAATTTAAAAAAGGATGCTACAATTTTATGGTGATTTAAGCGATAATATAAATGTTTATTAACTTATAATGATTGCACTGTAATTAATAGTCAAAATAATTATTAATAAGATGTTTAAATTGAATGTTCTATAAAGCAGTCCCTTATTGGGATTAATTTTGCTCCAAAAACAAAGTATTCGCAAGGATTACACATTTGTTTTAGTATTAAAAACATATGTTAGAATTAAAACTAAGGTAAGCGTTTAGATTTATAAATTATTATTCAACCTATAATTTGAAGGAATTCAAGATGAAGAAACTATTTTTAACGGTCTGCCTTATGATAATTATTTGTTGTGGCTTGACCAAACTACAAGCACAGGAAATCAACTTTAATGATTCATGGAAATTTTTTAATGCGGAAGTTAATTTATTTATTTTATGATTAGTGACGTTTTATTAAAAGAAAGGCCTTATATAAATAAAACAGATGAGATTTAAAAAAACATAAACAACAAGTATTTTTAGGCAAATAATAAAAAAAACAGTACAATGAACTATAAAAGACAGTCAATTTTACAAAAACAACAATTAATATTACTTTTATTTTTTATTGTTTTTCTTTCTAATTTGTCAATGATTGCTCAAGATGTAGAGCGATCTAAGCCAGAACATTGGAAAGGTTTGGTTTTTGGTGGCCGGTTTATGGATCTATTTTTACCTATGCCAGCAAATGGAAAATTAACTTCAACTACTTGGGGTACAAAAGCTGTAAAACCTAGATATATTGATAACGGTATTGAAGATGCTACTTGGTCGTATTGGGGTGGTAATATTATAAAAGATACTGATGGAAAATACCATCAGTTTTTATGCCGCTGGAGAGAAGATTCTGCTAAAGGACATATGGAGTGGCCAAATTCAGAAGTTGTACATGCAATTTCAGAAAATTCCCTTGGTCCATTCAAAGTCTCAGATGTGATTGGAAAAGGACATAATCCTGAAATTCATGAACTAAAAGATGGTCGGTACTTTATATCTGTAAATGGTGGATATTATTTGGCTCCATCCATAAATGGTCCATGGCAATACAATATATTAACTTATGATCAACGGGAACGTCCTGTTTTTGATCATATTACCAATCTTACTTATGCTCAACGAGAAGATGGTTCTTATTTGATGGTTGGTAGAGGTGGAGAGACTTGGTTTAGCCAAACGGGTTTACCACCTTATCAACAAGTTAGCGAAAAGAGTGTTTATCCACCCTATCCAGGAAATTATGAGGACCCAGTAGTTTGGAGAACCAATATCCAATATCATATGGTAGTAAACGACTGGTTAGGACGTATTGCTTATTATTTGCGATCCAAAGACGGAATTAACTGGAAAGAGGATACCGGTGAAGCTTATATGCCAGGAATTGCCAAATATGAAAATGGAAAAGTAGAAGGTTGGTACAAATTTGAACGAATGAAAGTATTACAAGACAAATACGGTCGTGCCTATCAAGTTAACTTTGCTGTTGCCGATACGATTAAGAAAGAAGATAAAGGCAACGATAATCATAGTTCGAAAAATATTGGAATTCCAGTCACTGTTGGTCGATTACTGACAATTTTGAATAAAGATAAGATAGGACCTGCTACACAAAACATAGAAGTTTTAGTGCAAGCTGAGGATAATTTTAATCCTCACAAAGACATTGACTTGAAGTCGTTGATTTTTGGAGGATCAGATGAAGTGAATTATGGAAGAGGTAGTAAGGTTGAAAAAACCGAAAAATCAGGTAAAGATTTAATGATCACCTTTAGTACTAAAGGAAATGGACTTACTGATGCTGATTTTGCCGCAAAATTATTAGGGAAAACAAAAAAAGGGAAATTGCTTTTTGGATATGCTCGACTACCTTGGTTGGATTACAATATGCAAGCACTTTCTGCAAAATATCCTGTTTTGAATGTAATAAGTAAAAATGCCTTAAAAATAGAAATGGAAGTACAAAATTTTGGGCAAGTTTTATCAATTACTTCAAAAATTAAAATAGAATTTTATCAAAATGGAAAATGGAACGAATTGGCAAAAGATGTCGTTCCAGCGTTAGCTCCATTTGCAAAAACTAGGCTTGTATTTAATGCGAAGAAATTCTGTGAGCGCGAAGAAACAGCTAGAGTAAGAGTTACTATTGTACAAGAAGGACAAAATTCTTCTGTACTGGAAGGGAATATAGTTATCCGATAAGTTCAAATATATTTTTCAGTAGAAAATAATTACTATTTTTTTTAGGAATAGTTTAAAGGCTAATCTTCATTTAGATCACTGTATTTATTTGAAGATTAGTTTTTTTTATTGTAGTTGGCTGAATGGAATAAGTAGGTCGAAAATTTAAATGGCGTAATGTCATATATATGTCTATTCAAGTTAATAGACTAGAATCAATTTATTAGATGTTTTTATGTATTTTCAAACTACGGCATTATATTGTAGTAGGTACTTATACGTAGTTTAATTATATTACAAACATTAAATAGTACTGCTTGTTTTTATTGAAAACAGCTTGGTTTTGGCCACTTTGCCCATTTATGTTAGTATAAAAAACATATGTTCGAATAATCAATTAGTCAATCTATTAGATTTGTGAATTATTATACAACCCATAATTGAAGGAATTCAAGATGAAAAAACTATTTTTAGCGGTCTGCTTTATGACAGTTGTTTGTTGTGGCCTGACCAAAGCACAAGCACAAGAAATCAATTTTAATGATTCATGGAAATTTTTTAATGCAGAGGCCGATGGTGCCGAGCAAGGAAATTTTAATGATTCCAAATGGCGTAATTTAAGTTTGCCACACGATTGGGCAATCGAAGGTCCATTCGATTTTAAACACAATGCGCGTACTGGTGGATTACCTGTTACAGGAACAGGATGGTACCGTAAAAACTTCAAAATGCCACAAGACGCGAAAGGAAAAGTAGTGCGAATTGAATTTGAAGGCGCTATGTACGATGCGCACGTTTGGGTAAACGGTCAGTTGGTTGGAAATAGACCTTTCGGTTATATCGGTTTTGAATTTGATATTTCGAAATACCTAAAATATGATGGGTCAGATAATACAATTGCTGTTCGTTTACGTCCGCAAGATTTAGCTTCACGTTGGTATCCAGGAGCAGGATTGTACCGTTCGGTTTGGATGAAAATTGATGAAACGGTACATGTTGGTCATTGGGGAAGTTATATTACCACGCCAACGGTAACTGCAGAAAAAGCGGTAGTTCAAAATGAAACGACTGTGGTAAATAAAGAAAATAAAAAAGTTTCGGTAGTTGTAAAACACGAATATTTTTCACCAGCTGGAAAATCAGTTTCAACAGTTGATGAAACGATTGAAATTGCACCTAATTCTTCAAAAGTTTCCGCTTTGTATAGTTTTATTCTAAAGCCGGAACGATGGGATACAGAAACTCCAAATTTGTATAAAACGGTTACAACCATTACTCAAAATGGAAAAGTAGTAGATACCTACGAAACTAAAATTGGATTAAGATCAATCGCTTTTACAAAAGATGGGTTTTTCTTAAATAATAAAAAAGTACGTTTTAATGGAGTGTGTTTGCACCATGACAATGGTTCATTAGGTGGAGCTGTGTACAAAAGAGCCGATCAACGTAAGTTACAAATGATGAAAGATATGGGAACTAACGCTATCCGTACAAGTCATAATCCACCTTCAACAGAGTTTTTAGAGGTGTGTGATGAGTTAGGATTATTGGTTCTTGACGAATCATTTGATATGTGGAAAATGCCAAAAGTAGAAAACGGATATAGTATGTTTTTTGATGAATGGGCAGAGCGTGATTTGAAAGATATGATTAGAAGAGATAGAAATCATCCCTCAATTGTTATGTGGAGCACCGGAAATGAAATATTAGAACAAGGTGATAAAAAGAACGGTTGGAAAGTCGCTAAAATGTTAAATGATTACTGCAAAGAGGTTGATCCTTCACGTCCAACAACGATGGGTATGAATAATTATTCAAATCCATATGACAATAACTTTGCACAACAAGTAGACATTGCTGGTGTAAATTACAAGCCAAGTAAATATTCTGAAATTCGTTCCAATTATCCTGAATTACCGTTTTATGGTTCTGAAACTTCAAGCTGTACAAGTAGTAGAGGTATTTACCATTTGCCTATTGAAAAATATGAAAAACATGCCTCAAAACATGTAACTAGTTACGATATAATTGGACCTTCATGGGCTTATCCACCAGATATTGAATTTCATTTTCAAGAAGAAAACCCATTCGTAATGGGAGAATTTATTTGGACAGGTTTTGACTATTTAGGCGAACCAACACCTTATGGAGGAAGAGATAATTCAACCAACGGACATTGGAATGGTGATTGGCCATCACACAGTTCTTATTTTGGAGCAGTAGATTTAGCTGGTTTCCCAAAAGACAGATTCTTTTTGTACCAAAGTCATTGGTCAACAAAACCGATGATTCACTTATTGCCACATTGGAATTGGAAAGGAATGGAAGGAAAAGAAATTCCGGTGTATTGCTATACCAATGTTGATGAAGCCGAACTTTTTGTAAACGGTAAATCAATGGGTCGAAAAGTAAAAGGAAAAGATTTGACCGAGATTAAAGTGAATTTTATTCGATACGAACCAAAAACTTTTCAATCCAAATACCGTTTGTCATGGAATGTACCTTACGAGCCAGGAACAATTAAAGTAGTTGGTTATAAAAACGGGAAAGCAGTAAACGAAGAAGTGATTAGAACAGCAGGAAAACCAGCTAAAATCAGTTTGTCTGTTGATCGTTCAAAAATAACTGCTGATGGTCAAGATTTGGCTTATGTAACGGTTAAAATTCAAGACAAAGACGGAAATCTAGTGCCTGATGCCGATAATTTAGTAAACTTCTCCGTTAACGGAGTTGGAACATTAGTTGGTGTAGATAACGGTAATCAAATTAGTTTAGAATCTTTTATTGAACCAAAACGTAAAGCATTTAGCGGTATGTGTTTAGCTATTTTGAAATCTTCAAAATCAAGTGGTAAAATTACATTGAAGGCGACTTCAAAATCATTAAAAAGTGCGGAAGTAACTATTGAAACTAAGTAATTCTCTAATGAAAATAAGTACCAAAATACAAGTTGCAATCTTTGGCTGTCTTTTAATTGGACAGTCATTGATGGCACAAGAGAAGCGACCAAATATCATTGTCATCGTAGCCGATGATTTAGGCTACGCTACAACAGGAGCTTTTGGAAGTGATGGAACACACGTAAAAACGCCGAACATTGATAAAATTGCCAGCGGTGGAGCTAAGTTTACCAATGCCTACGTGACCGCATCTGTATGCGGACCTTCGCGTTCGGGCTTGCTTACGGGCAGGTACCAAGAGCGTTTTGGAGTCTATGCCAATACCGATACGCAGAAAGGATCTGCCGTTCCAGCCTCTGAAAAAGTGATGGGTTATTATTTCAAAAAGGCAGGATATACAACAGCTGCGATTGGAAAATGGCACGTAGGTGTCAAATTACCTGGACAGCATCCGTTGGATCGTGGTTTTGATAAATATTATGGTTTTAATAGTGCGCAAACGGACTATTTCAACTCTCCTATTTTATTCGATGGAAATGAAAAAGTAAAAAAACACGATTATTTGACTTTTCAATTTACTAATGAAGCGATTAGTTTTATAGATTCAGCTAAGAAAAAACCATTCTTCATGTACTTGGCCTACAATGCAGTACACGGACCAAATCAAGCTCCAGATGATTATATGGCTAAATTCAAGCATTTGTCAAAATCAGATCAAGTAAAAGCAGCTATGGTTGCCGCTTTGGATGATAGCGTTGGAAAACTTTTGGACGAATTGAAAAATAAAGGTTTGGAAGAAAACACCTTGATCTTCTTTATGAGTGATAACGGAGGTTTGCCAACTTGGTGGAAAGGTAGTAATGCGCCTTGGCGAGGTTTCAAAAGAGAACAATGGGAAGGTGGTTGCCACGTACAGTTTATGATGCGCTGGCCAGCAAAAATAAAAGCAGGTCAAGTACGACAAGAGTTGACTTCGTCTTTGGATGTATTGACTACAAGTATGGCTGCAGCCGGAATCGATAATTCAAAATCGTATAAGTTAGACGGTGCCAATTTATTACCCGTTTTCAATCAACCTAAAAAACAAGTGGTACACGAATCACTGTTTTGGGCCGGTTCACACGTACCCCGTGAGGAAGGTGCGAAGATGGATGAAGATTTCGAAAAAGACAATGCACCGCCTTCATGGGCTGTTTGTAGTGGCAAATGGAAACTAGTGCAAATGATGGCCGAAGGAGAACCAATGTTATACAATTTGGAAGAAGATCCAGCAGAAACTAAAGACGTTATCAGTCAAAATACCGCTATTGCCAAAAAAATGTCCAAAGATTTTGCTTTTTGGTACAAAGATATGGCAACACCTATTACTTGGGATAAGGCCTATTATGAGCAACTGAAAACAGTTAAATAGTTTTAGAATTACGACGAAATGCCTTTCGGCAAAAGTTATACAGTTCTAGTAAAAATGAAATAAAACGGATACGTGAAAAAATCAAATCTTATATTCAAAACCATAATTGGATGCCTTATTTTTATAGGGCATTCTGCTTTTGCACAAGAGAAAAAGCCGAATATCATAGTCATCGTGGCAGACGATTTAGGATATGCAACAACTGGAATTTACGGACAAGACGCCAATAGAATCAAAACACCCAATATCGATAGAATCGGGAAGGAGGGAGCACAGTTTACCAACGCTTATGTGACTGCATCGGTTTGTGGGCCTTCGCGCTCGGGATTGCTTACGGGGCGTTACCAACAGCGTTTTGGTTCGTATGCTAATTTTGATAGCCAAAGAGGGCCAGGTGTTCCCGCATCAGAAAAAGTTATGGGAACTTATTTTAAAGAAGCGGGCTATACTACTGCTGCTATCGGAAAATGGCATATTGGTGACAAGCTTCCGGGACAGCATCCTATTGATCGTGGGTTTGATAAATATTACGGTTTTAATAGTGCACAAACCGATTATTTCAATTCTCCCATTTTGTTTGATGGAAAGACAAAAGTATTGAAACACGATTACTTAACGTTTCAATTTACCAATGAAGCCATTGATTTTATAGGAGCGGCAAAAGATAAACCGTTTTTTATGTATCTCGCATATAATGCCGTTCATGGTCCAAATCAAGCACCAAAAGAGTATATCGATAAATTCGAATCTGCTGGAAAAGGAGATAAAGCTATGTTAGGAATGCTATCAGCATTGGACGATAGCGTTGGTAAATTATTAGATTATTTAAAAGAAAAAAACTTAGAAGACAATACTTTAATTTACTTTTTGAGTGATAATGGCGGTTTGTCGTATTGGTACAAAGGCAGCAATGCCCCATGGAACGGTTTTAAAAGAGAACAATGGGAAGGTGGGTACCATGTGCAATACATGATGCGTTGGCCTAAAATGATTAAGGCAGGACAAGTTCGCAACGAAATGATTTCGTCTTTAGATATTTTACCGACAAGTTTAGCGGCTGCAGGGATTAAACCTTCAAAAAAAGACCAACTTGACGGTGCCAATTTGTTGCCTGTTTTTAATAAAAAAGAGACTCAAGTGGTACATCCATATTTGTTCTGGGCAGGTTCGCACGTGCCAGGAGCCGATGCGAGACCAGCAACTGATTTTCCATACAAAAAAGACGATGCACCACCCTCATGGGCGGTTCGTAGTGGCAAATGGAAATTGGTTCAAATGATGGATGTTGGGCCACCAATGTTGTATGATTTGGATACTGACCCTACAGAATCCAAAGACGTAATCAAGCAACATCCCGAAATCGAAAAGAGTTTTAAAACTGAGTTTGCTAAATGGTTCAAAGACATGAAAACCCCAATTGCATGGGATCCAAAATACTATGAATTATTAAAAACGGTTAAATAATAAAAATTGCCTTTTGTTTGTATTCTATGAGCAGAAGGCTTTTTTTCTAAATAAGAAATAGAATGAAATTACGATTAAGAAATACAATTGCCTTCCTTACCATTCTCCTTTGGGCGAATGGAATAATGGCCAAAAATATAGAAATTTATAATAATATTTCTGTACAAGATAATAGCAATTCAAAAGCGGTGAGCTATGCTACAAAGGCTTTGCAAAGTGATTTTAATCTGAAATTTGGCACTACAAAATCATATAAAAAGCTCATCAATATTGAGTTGAATATCAATAAGGATATGGTGGGTTTTGATAAGTATCAGATTGAAATTTTAGAGAATAAAATCATATTCAATGGTTCAGATGAACTTGGATTGATACACGCCATCTATACTTTTTCCGAAGATTATTTAGGAATAGATCCTTATGTTTATTTTACAGATTTAGTTCCAGAGATCGCTAACTCAATTCAAATTAAAACGGGAAAAATTAGTTCAAAACCGTACACTTTTAAACATCGTGTGTTTTTTGTAAATGATGAGGATTTAATTGTCGGTTTTCAAATGGAAAAATTGCAATATGGTTTCAATCTTGAATTCATGGAGAAGTTTTACGAAACCATGTTACGACTTAAAATGACAGGGGTAATTCCATCTACTTTGATATTGTCAGATGAACCGCATCTTAAACTAGCTTCAGACATGGGATTGTATATTGCGCAACATCATGCAGAACCTGTTGGAAGTATTCCACTTTTTTGGCCCAAAGGCATTCCTTATTCATGGTCTACCCAAAAGGAGCATTTTGTTAAATTTTGGAGGGATGCTATCGAGCGACAAAAAGGTAAAAACGTAATTTGGACTTTAAATTTCAGAGGTTTACTCGACCGTGCTTTTTGGGATGATGACCCTAGTATGTCCAATAAAAGCTCTATAAATGATAAAGCTAAAATTGTAAACGAAGTGATTCAAACGCAGTACGACCTCATTCGTGAAATTACAGGAAATCAAGAACCATTGGTTTGTGGATATTTATGGGGCGAACTTGGGGGCATGTTTCGTCAAGGGTTGATTAAATATCCAAAAAACACCATGATACTTTTTGCAGACCAAGGCTATGGTACCTTTCCAGACGGGACGTGGGAAGCAGCTGATGCATGTACGCTAATGAAAGGGGTGTACCAACACGTATCCTATCATAACCGCAGAACACATTTACGTATCAACACCATTCATCCTAATGTGTTACATCGCGAAATGGCGAAAGCCGTCAGCCATAATTTAACCGATATGATTGTGCTAAATGTTGGAAATTTTAAAGAAAAAATATTTGGTGTGCAGCAAATGGTCAATTATATGAATGATTTTGATTCGTATAAAAATCAGGCAACAGGCGATTATTACTTTGATTGGTATGCAAAGAAAATGTACAATACAAATTCCGCTTCAATCAGTCAAACCTACAAAGACTTTTTTTCGAATCAGTTTGATTTGGGAGATCCAGAACGTAAACCAGGTGATGAGTGGTATTTTTATTATGTTGAACGATTATTAAACATGGCATATCAAAAAGAAATGGACGATAAATTTTTTGATAAAGAGTTTCCTGGCGATGGCAAAAAGGAGTATCTAAAGTTGAAAGATTTTAAATCGAAAATGAATTTTGCTATGGAGGCTTATGCTAAACTCTACGATTCAGCTACAGATAAATGGGCTGTTTCGGTTCAACGTACGTTGGATGCTAAAGGGGAATTAACAGGAAGTAAATTAAATTTTTATACTATTGACATGGCGCTTCCAACAGAAAAAATGTACAATTTAACAGCAATGGCTGCTGATTTTTCAAAGTCATTAAACTACTATGCAAACAAAGATTATCACCAAAGTCAATTAGCTGCTTATGCCGCTTTGGAGCATGCCAAAAAAGCCGTAGAAATAGAAAAGAGGATAGAACAAAATGGTTCGGGTAAATTTAAAGATTGGTACCGTTGGGATGAAACAGCCTTAACCTACCGCATTGTGGAAGTTTTAGAAAATTATATTTCACATGTAAAAGACCTTAAATTTTTTAACCTTGAATATATGAATCGCAATTCAAAAACTCCTGGTATACAGTATAAATACCAGCCATTTTTCGAAAGTGAATACCAGAAGGAGCTAATTTTTATGCAAGATGCAGAGTAAAGGTATTAGTGTACTATCTATTTAAAATAAGGCATGTTGTAGTCTAAAGCTTTGTTGTAAAAATGGTCCGTCAAATCAATGCCTTTTGGTGAAGGCTATTAAAAAAAAGATTGTTTGGGTAAAGAAGGCCAATTGACTTTTTATAATTATAAAATTAATCTATTATCTATCAATGAAAAAAACATTTTTATTAATTGCAGTCTTATTTCAAATAATAGGATTTGCTCAAAACAGTACCTATTTCAAAACCTTACAAACCGAAAAAGTCAAAAGTGATCCTAAACTAAAATGGACTGTTATTGGGCCAGGAACATCGGGTTACAGTGAAGATTTAAACATTCATCCCTACGATAGTAACGTCATGTTTTTGAGTTATGACATGGGTAATGGTTATGGAACTTGGAACAAAGGAGATTCTTGGACAACTTTGAACGATTTTGATGGATTAGGAAGTGAAATAAAACCTTTTAGAACTGATTTCTCTCCTAAGAACCCTGACTATGGAATTATGATTGGAAATGTAGGGACTATTTTCACCACCCATAATAGAGGTAGAAGTTGGGAAGAAATAGAAAATTTCCCTACTAAGAAAAAATTCGGCGCTTTAGCTTTAGACCCAAAAGATGAAAAAACTTGGTATATAGGAACAGGCCAGCATTGGAAAATTAAAGGGGTACATAGAAGTTTGAAAGAACCAAATGGAACTAAATATAGAAATACCGAATACGGTTATATATACAAAACCACTGATGCTGGAAAAACTTGGACAAAAATCATGGACAATATCTCTAAAGATTTAGATGTATTAAGAATTATTATTGATCCTAGGGATTCCAATAAATTGTATGTTCTAACCAATTTTGGTTTTTACACTTCAAAAGATAAAGGTCTTTCTTGGCAAGAAAAGAAGACAGGTTTACCGTATAATGATGGGAGAGATTTACAAAGTTATTATAATAAAACGAAGAATGATTTCAGGTTGTTTTTACTGATGCAAACACATTATGAAGGTGCTGGAAAAAGTATAAAAACCGAGGGTGGAGTTTACAAATCCCTAGACAACGGAGAAAAATGGACGTCCATGACTGGGAATTTAGCTTTTGATATGAGTAAAATCACTGATTATTCTTCAAAGAGCTTTTATTATAAGACGATTGCTTATTGGTTTGGAAATTCTGCCAAAGAAGTACAAGCGCAATATCCGGAGCTTCCTACTGCCACTATGCCTGTTTACAATCGTTTGGCGGTAAATCCGTTAAATCCAGATATCGTTTATGTTTCAAATAACTTAAAACACGACATTAGTTTTGGACCTGCGGAATTAATGAAAACAGAAGATGGAGGAAAATCATGGATTGTTTCTGCTCGAGCAGGAGATTATTGGAAGAAAAACGTCGATAAAGCCTATTGGGATACTCGCAATAATCCGTCAGGAGGTAACATGAGTTTTTCACATTTAGAAGCTGCAGCAAACACCTACGGAAGTTCAAAGGCGTATAGAGATTTACAAATAAATGGAAAAGGGGAGGTGTTCACCGTTTATGATCAGCAATTATTTATAAGTGTTGATAACGGAACAACTTGGCAACAAAGAGATGATATCGAAACTAGTCCGGGAAGTAATCATTGGGTTGGACGCGGAAATAGTAATTTACCTGGATTTGGTTTGAATGTAAAAACAGGAATGAAAGGACAATACCTATTCGCCTCTGAAGAACACGGAATTTGGAGAACAACAACTGATGGTGATAAAGCTTATAAAGGGGCTGTAGCTTTAGAGCAAATCGAAGGACAAACACAAGAGTTGACCGAGAAAGACCATCGAGCGACTAGTGCTCCAGAAATATCAATTGACCCAAATGACGCCAATACCTATTACATTTTACCGAATAGGCAAAACCACGCAGGAGCTTTAAGAAAGTCAACAGATGCAGGTAAAACTTGGTTTACCGTTTCTGAGAAACCGATGGTAAAATTCAATCCAAATGGAGTACTGTTTTTATTCAGTCACATTATCGATAAAAAAGATTCAAACCGAATGTTGTTTACCGTACCGTCGCACATACAAAGAGGTTGGCACACCAGCCACTGGATGCCTAATGGTTATTTAAGAATGACCGATTTTACCGATTTTGGTATTCATTTAAGTACCGATGGCGGTAAAACTTGGAAAATAAATAATACAGGTTTACCAGATCGTCCAAATGTTAATCAAATGACCTATGACAATAATTATAAAAACATATTCGCAGCCTTGGGTAGAAGTTTCGAAAAGTCGGTTGGTGGTTTGTATAGAAGTCCCAACGATGGCGAATCTTGGGAAAAGGTGAAAATACCAAATGAAATAAAAAGCATCAATTTTGTCGAAGTTGATAAAAACGGAATCATTTACATCGCTTGTGGTGAAGGTCAAGCCGCAATTAACGAAGGTGGAGTGTATAGAAGCGCTAATGAAGGGAAAACCTGGGAGAAAATTTTTGATATGCCACATATCAAAATGGTCAAAGTTTCACCATTAAATTCAAAAACGATCGCAGTTGTGGTAGCGCCATCCAAAGTTATAAAAGAAATAAATAGTGGTATTTATATTTCTAACGACAACGGACAAAATTGGACAAAATACAATTATGGTTTAGGCCAAGTTGATAAAATGACAGGTTTTGAATTTGACCCCTACGATGAAAATACTTTTTGGAGTTCCTGCCACGGTAGTGGTTTTGCCAAAGGAATACTAACTAAATAATTTGAAGCCGATAGTTTATCATAAACTATCGGCTTTTTTGATTTTATGAAAAGCAGAATTTTTATAAATAGAATCCTTTGGGCGTGCCCCTCCGTAATCCCGAAGCTTCGGGACATTACTCTCCTCAACAACTTCCGCTATCGCTGCACGTGTTTGTGGGCTTTTCTTCCGACCCTTCGGAACTTCCCCTCAAGCAAAACCACCCAAAACAGACTTTTATTTTATCATAAAAAGCTTGTTATATATTAAAAGTGCTTCTGATGATTTGTAAAGAATTATCTATATATTGGCCTAATAAATAATGACTGACGTTTGTCAGACATATACACCCGTATTCGGGGAGATATGTCTGACGATATCAGACATATATACAAGTTGTGCAACATACCCAGAAACCGACCAGAATGAATGATAATTTAATATTTCTAACAGACGAAGAACTTGACAAAAGCGTTTATCGAATTTTTAGTTTTAGTAGATTAAGAGAACTTTTTGAAGAAAGAAAATTAGCATTAGTCAAACCAAACCTTTGGGAAGACCCATTTGAAAATTTTATATTAAATGCTACTGGTATTTTCCCAAACGGAATGGAATTTAATATTGAAAGTAGAAACAGTTTCTATGGTCAATGTTGGTCAAGAACGAAAGAAAGTGATGCAATGTGGAGAATTTACTCACCTGATAAAGATGGAGTAAAAGTAAAAACTACAATGCGAAAACTATTTGAACCACTTTTTCAATTAGGTGGAGTTCATCATAAAATGAATGGAAACGAATACAATTTAAAATCATTTATAGGAAAAGTACAATACCAAGGAAAAAAGAAATTGGTGGAAATGTTGTCTGACAGAGATAGAATGAGCGGAAAATTATATGACCAAAGTGGAAAAGGACAAGCATCAACTTTCTATTTTAAAAGATGGGCTTTCAGGCACGAAAATGAAGTACGTCTGATGTATAACGGAAATCAAGACCCATTAGCAAACGGTAATGTATTTAAGTTTGACATTGACCCAATTGACTTGATTGATGAAATTGTTTTTGACCCAAGAATGAAAAAGACTGATTACGAAATAAAAAAAGAGATTACACGAAATTGGGGATTTGACAAAAAAATAATTCAATCTGGATTATATAAGATTGAGGAATTTCGATTGTTAGTAAATGATTTATAATGAATGAAGTACGTTGCAAAACACCGTGTATAATTAATGGCTGGTTTTAGCTTGCTTACGAAAATCATTGCTGATTTTCTATTCGGTTCTAATTTGCTAAATTAGGTACTGAAACACGCCACTAATCATATACAAACACGTTGTGTGATAGTTTCGCTCAAGATTCTGGTTAAAGAGAATCTAAAATTTATTTTATAATTCTCAATCGAGATGTTTTACAAAATCTTTCAATGACATCGACAGGAATACTAAAAGCATTACTTAAATCTACATCAGAATATTCAAGTTCATTTTTATGCAACTTATATGCTTCAATAAAAAGTGAAGGTTCATCAATATAAACAAAACCATCTTCATTTTTCCTTTTACCGTCCCTACTTAACTCAATAGATAAATAAATATACTTATCCTCATTAATACAATTTAAATCTCTTGCTCTTCTGATTAAAGAAGCCATAGAAGTAAGCCAGTAACTTTTTAGTTGACCTAAACTTGACAATCTCAAATTGAACAATGAGTTTTTAATAAATTCAGCAGGCATTAAAAATTCTGAAGCAAATCTATTTGCTTCATCTTCTTTAATTTTTTCAACATTCCTTTTATCAGGAATTGGAAAATCGTGCATCATTAAATGACCCAATTCGTGAGCTAGAGTAAATCTTTTTCTATCGTTACTAAATGATTTATTTATTACTATTACAGGATTTCCTTTATCTGTAATAAAAGAGACACCATCAAATTTTTCTGTTATCTCAAATTCAATTACAATTACACCAAAATTTTCGAATAATGTGAAAATTGACTTTAACGGCTCATTTGGAGTAATTTTTAAAATTTTTCTTGTGCTTTTAGCTATTGTTTCGGGAGTATAACCTTCCTCAATATTAAGAGGTGTCAAACGAAATTCAGGCCATTCAATAGAATCTGACATTTGGTCAACTAAATAGCCTATCAATCGAATGCTGTATTCAATTTCCGTTTTTACTTTTTTTGTAATCGTTG